>WLMZ01000099.1 GCA_009726095.1 Actinomycetota bacterium | reverse complement strand
GGTTCGTGGCGCATCACACGGGCCACGCTGTGTCAGGACCTAATGCTGGCCCAGGGCGCGTGCGTGCCACCCGTGGAGATCGTCCTTCCACCCACCTGAGGCCTGTGCGGCGCAAGCTCTACAACGGCCGAGGTGGTCGTGCCGGGTCGGTCTACTGGCCCACACTCATTTTCCTGCCGGTGGCTCGTCGGCGGAACTGGCAGTGGTTCCGTGCCCCGCAGGGCTCACATCTACTGCAAGAAGGCACAGCGCTCTCGGGTGGGCCGAGATCGTCCTTCCACCCACCTGAGGCCTGTGCGGCGCAAGCTCTACAACGGCCGAGGTGGTTCGACCGGCCTCGGGGTCCTAGGGTGTAGCCCGTGAATCAGACCAAGGCCCACATCGCCGCCCTCTCCCTACTCGATCGCTCATTGCTTGCGATGACCGACGACGAATTGGCAGCGCTGCTCGCCGGACTTCCCGAGGATCACACCTCTGCAATCCATCGCCTGTGCGACGTCCGCGACGATGACACCAACCTCGTCGAGGCCGTTCGTGTCGCCGCCCACAAGGGCCGGCTCAACGGTGACCTGCAGCGACTTGGCGTCGTCATGTCCGATGCCTGCCTCGCTGACTGCGTCGAGCAACTCGGCGACGCCGCCGACATGCCCACCGAGGAAGAACTCCAGGCAGTGCTGCCCGGCCTCATCGAGCGCCACGGCCTCAGCACGGTTCGGCTCATGCTGGCGGCAACCGTCGTAGGTGAGGCACCCGTGTCGGCCATCATCGTGGGGCTGCTGAAGACCGACGAGACGGTGAAGCTGCCGCCAGCAGAGATGAAGCCGCTCGCCCCGTTGCTGCCCCCCAAGGCCGACGATGCCGAGCGTCTCGCGCTGAAGGCCGCCCGCAAGGAGCGCAAGGCCACCGAGCAGGCCGAGGCCAAGCTGCGCCGCGATCAGGTTGCACGGGCCCGCAATCGCGCGTGATCACGCGTCGGTGACGGTTTCTTCGAGTTCGTGCACGATCACGCTCGCCATCGCGTCCGCAGACCTGTTGCTGTTCGGCGACACGGTTTGTGCGGAACAGGCGCCGTAGTTGCGGGCCGGGTCACCAACGAAGGAGAACTTGATGGCTGCGCCCCGATGGTTCCATGTGCGTGCCACCCGCAGTACTGCGTGAGGAACCCGCTGGTCAGCACGAAGTACACGCCGTTGGTGTCCTTCGACAGACGGTTCGAGGTCATTGCGTCGGACACGATGTTCTGGATGTTCGCATCGCTGAGCGCAGCCCCAAGGCTGTAGTTGTCGGTGGTGGAGCCGACGTAGGCCACCGAGTTGGAGACGGAGGACTTCGTGGTGCCCGACACGCTGCAGCACGTGGAGTTGATGTTGAAGCACGGGGTTCCGAGCGTCACCGGACCCTTGTGCTCGCTGATGCCGTTCGTCGCTGCGGTCTTGGCGGGCGACGTGATTCGGACCACAGGGTTCAGACGAAATGCACTCCACCGTCCGACTCAAGTACACCGCGCCGCGAGATCTTGACGATCTTGAACATGGCCCTGCGCACGTGGTCAGCGAGGGCGGATGGAGCGTTCGTGTTCGAGCAGCCAAGCCTTGGTGTCGAGCCCGCCGGCGAAGCCGGTGAGCGAACCGTCCGCGCCGACGACACGGTGGCACGGCACGATGATCGAGAGCGGGTTGCGGCCGTTCGCCGCACCGACGGCGCGGGCCTTGCGAGCGTCTCCCATCCGCCTCGCCTGCTCTCCATAGCTCACCGTTTCGCCAAACGCGATGGTGCGCAGCGCCAGCCAGGCCGACTGTTGGAAGCCGGTTCCCACGGGGTCCAGCGGCAGGTCGAACGATGTTCGGGTCCCGGCGAAATACTCGCCGAGTTGAGACACCGCGTCGGCGAGGATGCCGCGCGGATCAGCGCCGCCTGACTCAGCAGCGCCGACGCGTATGCGATTCGCCTTCTCGATCTGCCACAGCACGGCGCGCAGGCCGGTATCGGATGCGATCAGCGTGAGCTCGCCGACGGGGCTCTGCATCGTGGTCTCGTACAACATCGTGGTCCCTTCACGTCGTTCGCCGCGTGTGGCATTCACTGTTGCGCCCCAGCCCGCTGGGGGTGTCTCAGCCTGCTGGGGGCGTCTCAGCTGGGTTCTTTAGGCAGCCCGAGCACGCGCTCGCCGACGATGTTGCGCTGGATCTGGCTGGTGCCACCCCAGATGGTCTCGCTGCGGCTGAAGAAGAACGAGCTCATCATCGGGCTGACGGGGTAGCCGGGGCGGCGCTTGTCACGGGCGGCTCCGGGCCACGCACCCGTTGCCGGGCCGGCGTCGATGAGCATCGAGTCCGCACCGTGGATGTCGATCGCGAGCGCCATGGCCTCCTGGTGCATCTCGGACCAGTACATCTTGTTGGTGGCGCCGAGCGCAGCGACGCCGAGGTCACGGGTGTTGTTCAGCGTGGCGCTGAGCGAACGCAGGCCGTTGACGCGCAGGATCTGAATCTTTGTGTGGTACTTGGCGAGCCGCTGACGGATCTCGGGATCGTTGATGAGCCCACGCTCACGGGCGGCCTCGACCATCAGCCGGTGCTCCTCCTCGAAACGGCGGTAGCCGGTCGTGGCGCTCATCCCACGCTCGAACGCGAGCGTGGAGTTGGCGACCTTCCAGCCGTTGTTCACGCCGCCGACCACGTTGTCCTTCGGGCAACGCGCATTGTCGAAGAAGACCTCGCAGAACTCGGCCGTGCCATCAGGCTGGGTGATGCCCCGCACTTCGACACCGGGCTGCTTCATCGGCACCAGCAGGTACGAGATGCCCTTGTGCTTGGGGGAATCGGGGTCGGTGCGGGTGAGCAGGAAGCAGTAGTCGGCGTGATGGCCCTGGGTGGTCCACACCTTCTGCCCGTTGATGATCCACTCGTCGCCGTCGAGGATCGCCGAGGTCTTCAGGCTGGCAAGGTCTGAGCCAGAGTTCGGTTCGCTGAAGCCCTGGCACCAGCTCATCGTGCCGTTGAGGATCTTCGGGAGGAAATGCTTCTTTTGCTCCTCGGTACCCCACTGCAAGATCGTGGGGCCCACGAGCGTGTCACCGAAGAAGTCGGCCCGCAGCGGCGCCTTCGCCCGGGCGAACTCCTCGCTCAGCACCACGCCCTGCATCGTGCTGAGGCCCTTGCCGCCGTATTCGGTCGGCCACGTGGCGCAGATCCAGCCGCCCTCGAACAACGTGGTCGGCCATGCGGCGTTGAACGCCTTGCGTTCGGCGGGGGTCATCTCGAACCCGGCATCAAACCAGCCCGCAGGGAGATTGGCCTCGAGCCAGCCTCGAATCTCTGCGCGGAAGGTCTCATCGGCGGCGGAATAACTCAGATCCATGCAGAGAGTCTGGCCGTTCTCGACGGAGCCGTCCAAGCGGAGGTGACGAGGTGAGACCGCCGGGGGCCGCATCGTTCATAACCCGTTCACGCGAACCGAACACGGGGGAAACCACCCGCTCATAGTGTCGGGGCGGTGTCCAGTCCCGCTCCTGCCACTCCCAGCACAACGCCAACCGTCCCCCCCGGTCCGTTGGGGAGACAGGAGCGGGCTGTACTTTCCGTGCTGACGGACCACGTCGGCAAGGTCGTGAGCCGAGGCGACCTCGCCCGGCGTGCCGGAATCACCGCTGCCAACGAACGGCGCTGCGACTCGCTGCTCGTGGGGGTACGCCGAACGCTGGGTGTCGATGCGATCCGCACCGTGCGCAGCCGTGGATGGAGCCTCGAGCCGCATGCCCTCGAGGCGGCCACACGGCTGCTCAGCCAAGCTGATCCCGTGCAGATCGGACTGTGAAGCATTCCTCAAGCGGCCCTACGACCGGTATCGGCTAAACCACGCAGCGTGAACCACTACCACTGAGCGTGAGAACCGTGGTACGGTGCCTCATTCACTCGGACATGGGAGCTTGCATGGACATCACCGATCTGCAGCACGGAACCGTCGTACGCGGCGGCAACGTCGACACCAGCGCAACCCGCGAGCTCCAACGCCAGAAGCGGCTCAAGAAGTTGGCCATCATCGTCGGCGTGCCGCTGATCTGGATCTGGTACCGCGAGCTGATCGGCAACCCCGTCAGTCCCGGCCTTCCCAGCATCGTCCGCAACAGTCCCGAACTCTCGCTGCTCGTGGTGCTGCTGGTGCTGATGGCCTCGATGACGCTCATCCCCTACCTCGGCGCCGGTAAGTCGCCACACACCATCCTGCGGCCGTCCGACAGCAACATCCGCCTGGATGACGTCGTCGGCGCCGAGGGCACACGCCGCGAGGCCATCGACACGCTCAACCTGTTCTTGAACCATCAGCTGTTCGCTGACGAACTCGGTGGCTCGCCCCGACGCGGCGTGCTGTTCGAGGGTGCTCCCGGCACCGGCAAGACCTATCTGGCCAAGGCCCTCGCCGCCGAGGCCGGGGTGCCGTTCCTGTTCGTGTCCGCCAGCGAATTCCAATCGATGTTCTTCGGCCAGACCAACAAGAAGGTGCGCTCGTTCTTCAAGGCGATGCGCAAGGCCGCTCGCGCCGAGGGCGGCGCCATCGGCTTCATCGAGGAGTTCGATGCAATCGGCGGCTCGCGCAGCGGCATGGGTGCCAACTCATCCCGAGAGGGCAGCGTCGGCATCGTCAACGAGTTGCTCGTGCAGATGCAGAGCTTCGACCTGCCCACCGGATGGCAGAAGATGAAGGGCAAATGGGCCGACCGCATCAACGGCCTGCTTCCCGAGGGAACGGCCATCAAGCGCTCGAAGCCGAAGACCGCAAACGTGCTGCTGATCGCCGCCACAAACCGTGCGGCCGACCTCGATCCTGCACTGCTGCGCCCGGGGCGCTTCGATCGAATCATCCACTTCGACCTGCCGCCACACTCGGACCGCGTCGAGATCGCCCAGTACTACCTCGACAAGAAGTCGCATACGCCCGAGGTCACCGCCGTGGCCATTGCCGATCAGTCGGGTGGCTATACCCCGGTGCGCATCGAGCGCCTGCTCGACGAGGCGCTGATCATCTCCCTGCGCAACGGACGACGGGCGATGACGCTCAGCGACATCACCGAGGCGCGACTCATCACCGAAGTCGGCCTGTCGCACGAGGTCGGCTACCACCCCGACGAGCGGCGCAAGGTGGCCGTGCACGAGGCCGGACACGCCCTCACTGCCGCCCTCGCCGGGCGCGACATCCACATTGCGTCCATCCTGCGCCGTGGCGGCGCACTCGGGTTGGTGTCCCACGGCGACGCCGACGAACGCCACCTGCGCACACCGACCGACGCCAATGCGCTCATCACCATTGCCCTGGCCGGGCGCGCTGCCGAGATGCAGGAATACGGCGAGGCCAGCAGCGGTATCTCCTCGGACCTTGCGTTTGCAACGACTGTTGCCGCACAGCTCATCGGCCAGCTTGGAGCAGGCAAGAGTCTGATCAGCATCGAGGCCGCGTACATGCCGGCCGCCGGCAACCTGGTGGCCAAGGTGCTCGCCGACGAGCCGTCGCGCAAGCAGGTCGACGGCATCCTCGATGCTGCTGCCGATCGTGCGGCATGCATCGTGTTGGAACACCGCTGTGCGCTGATGAACATCGCCGACGCGCTGATCGAACGCGACGAGATCACGGGCGTCGAGGTGCATGCCATCTTGGCTGCCGCCCTCAAGGCGGCAACAGCCTGACCGATCTGCGGGCTGGCACAGCCGGGGGACTCGTGCCGGCCCGCAAACACATACCGCTCACTTCCGTGAGCTGCGTTCAGCTGGCCGTAGCGCTGCGGATTGCGTTCCATACACGCTGGGCAGTGCACGGCATGTCGATGTGACGCACACCGAGATGTGCAACAGCGTCGATGACAGCGCTCTGCACGGCCGGGGTGGCGCCGATGGTTCCGCTCTCGCCGATGCCCTTCGCGCCGAGGTCGTTGAGGGGCGACGCCGTCTCGACGTGCACGGTCGTGAAGCTGGGCAGTTCGGCAGCCGAGGGGATGCCGTAGTCGGCGAAGTTGGACGTGAGCGGATTTCCATCTTCGTCGTACACGACCTCTTCGAACAGCGCCTGCGCAACACCCTGCGCAAGCCCGCCGTGCACCTGGCCTTCGGCGAGCAAAGGATTGATGATGTGTCCAGCATCGTCGACGGCAACGAGTTGGCGAAGCACCACGCCGCCGGTCTCGGTGTCGAGTTCGACCACGGCGCAATGAGCACCCGAAGGAAACGTGCCGCCCGCCTGGGTGAAATCGCCCTCGCCGAACAGCGGTGTGCTCTCGGTGGCGGCCGCAGTTGCGACATCGGCCCACGTACGGCTGATGGCTGGGGACCCGACCACGTGGAACAGGCCATCGGTCAGCACGACATCGGCAACGTCGGCTTCGAGCAGGCGCGCCGCGATTGCTCGCGCCTGATCGGCAACAACGGCCGCAGCGCGTGTCACGTTGGTACCACCCAGCTGCACCGAGCGCGACCCGCCGGTGATGCTGCTGCGCGCCACGAGATCGGTGTCGCCGTGGATCACAGTGACGCTGTCCATCGGCACGCCGAGCCGGTCGGCCACGAGCATCGCCCACGTGGTGCGGTGGCCCTGCCCATAGGGCGTGGTGCCCGTGACGACGCGCACAGACACGCCTTCGCCGTCAGCGGCCGGGGTCACCTCGACCTGACCGAGCTCACCACCGCCCGACATCGCGGTGATCTCCACATAGACGGACACACCGATACCGAGTTGCACGGCGTCGCCGCGGTCGCGGCGGACCTGCTGCTCGGCGCGTAGCGCCGGGTAGTCGATTGCTGCGAGCAGCGCATTGAGACCACCCTCGTAGTTGCCGCTGTCGTAGACGGTGCCGGTGACGGTCTGGAACGGGAACCGATCTGATGCAATGAGGTTGCGGCGGCGCACCTCGACCGGGTCCATGCCGATCTCGACAGCGAACAGGTCCATCGCCCGCTCGATTGCGGCGGCGGCCTCCGGGCGACCAGCACCGCGGTACGCCACCGTGGGCACGGTATTGGTGAGCACTGCAGTGGCGCTGAGGTCGGCTGCGGCGATGTCGTACACGCCTGTCAGCATCACGCGGGTCATGAACGGCAGGAATGCACCCATTCGCGGGTAGGCCCCGGCGTCCTGCACAACATCGAGTTGATACGCGCTGACACGACCATCACGCGAGCCGCCGATGGTCAACCGTTGCGTCTGACCGCGGCCATGGCCGAGACCGTTCATGCTCTCGCTGCGCGTCTCGGTGTAGCGCACCGGCCGGCCGACAGCGCGGGCGAGCCACGGCACGAGCGTCTCCTCGGGGTAGTTGAACGCCTTGGCGCCGAACCCGCCGCCGACATCGGGCGTGATGACACGCACCTGCGATGCGTCGAGTTGGTACCAGGCGCACAGGCGTTCCTGAATGGGGTGGGCGCCCTGTCCGGCCTGCCAGTGCGTGAGACGACCCTCGGCATCCCAACGGCTGGCAGACACGCGCGCCTCCAAGGGCGACGGTGCAACGCGCTGGTTCACGATGTCAGCCGTGACCACCACCTCGCAGGCGCTGAAATCGATGGGCGCCCGGGCCGGCATGCTGACGCACACGTTCGTGCCGTGGTCGGGGAACAGCAGCACGTCATCGGTGAGCCCCTGCGCCACCGTGACGGCGCTGGGCAGCACCGAGTAGTCAACGATGACCGCCTGCGCCGCGTCGGTGGCCTGCTCGCGCGTCTCGGCAACAATGGCCACGATGGGCTCGCCGACGTAGCGCACCGTCTCACCGGCCAGCGCGGAACGCGGGAAGGTGGTTGGCAGCAACGGAATATCGAGCGGGAACGGACCGAGATCGATGTCGTCGTTGGTGAAGATGCCAAGCACTCCCGGCAACTGCCGGGCATCTTCGGTGTCGATGCCGGTGATGCGGGCGTGCGCCATCTGCGAACGGACGTAGACCACGTGCACCGCACCCTCGAGATCGAGGTTGTCGATGAACGTTCCCTGGCCCATCAGCAGTGCGGGATCTTCCGTACGTACGACGCGCTGACCGATCATCCCCATTGTGTTCTCTCCAATATGTTCTGCCAATTGCGGCCTGGCGATTGCGTACCTGGCGACTGTGTGGCCGCCGACATGCGCGCCGCCGCCTCGTAGCGCCTAGATTCTGGCCATGACCATGACTGAACCGGCACCACCAAAAGCAGAGCGTTGGACTGCGCAGTGGAAGGAACTCTACGCCGAAGTCGTCACCACCGGGCTGTGCACCGGCTGCGCCGGCTGCGTTGTCACGTGTCCCCACGATGTGATCGGTTACGAGCACGAGGAGGGCAAGTACCTGCCCTTCCATCTCGAGGACGAACTCGGCCTCGACAACTGCATCCACGGCGAGAAGGGCTGCACCACCTGCACCCGCGCCTGCCCGCGCTTTCGCGCCTGGGAGCCCGCAGCCGACATGCACCTGTTCGGCCGGGTGCGCGAACCCGAGGAAATGGGCGGCATCTGGCGCCAGCTATACCTCACCCGCGCCAGCGACGACATGGTCCACAAGATCGGCCAGGACGGCGGGCTGGTGTCGGCCATGCTCATCTGGCTGATGGAGCACGACTACATCGAGGCCGCCATGGTCAGCGGTGTCGAGCCCGACGACGCCTGGAAGGCCAAGCCGGTGCTGGCCCACAACAAGGAAGAGGTCCTCGCCACCGCAGGCAGCCGTTACACCTACTGCGCCAACCCACTGGCGCTGCGCCAGGCCAAAGAGGAGGGCATCTCGCGCCTCGCCCTGGTGGGCATGGGCTGCCAGACGTCGTCACCGCCCACCATGTGGGACCGCAAGGCCGGCAAGGTGTCCAAGCCGTTCGTGTTCAACATCGGCCTGCTCTGCTCGAAGACCTTCGACGACGCCATCTTCCCCGAGCTGTTCGAGGCCAAGTACGGCCTGAAGAAGGCCGACATGGCCAAGATGAACATCAAGGGCGTGTTCCAGATCTGGATGAAGGACGGCTCGTACCACGAGATCGACCTCAAGGAATGCCACAAGTGGACGCGTGAGGGCTGCAAGAACTGCCCAGACTTCTCGGCCGAACACGCCGACATCTCCACCGGTGGCATCGGCGAGGACAACGACTGGACCCTCACCATCGTGCGCACCGAGCTCGGCGAGGAGGTCATGAATCGCATGATCGCCGACGGTTCGATCATCGCCCGACCTGCCCAAGAGGACAAAGAGGCAATGCGCCTGCTGCGCCTGCTCTCCATTGTGAGCCGTCGCCGCTGGCCCGAATTCGCTGATCGCGCGCCGGCTATCGGGGTGCCACCGCCGAAGAAGAAGGCCGACGGCGCTGCACCAGCGGCGCACTGATCGACACCCACAACGCCGTCGGAGCACAACACGACCTGCTGTATACGCGCTGTTAACAAAGCGGAGACGGTACGGAAATGGCGGCCTCATAGCTTTCCTCCAACGCCTTGACCCTGGGGCGTGCATCAGGAGGGACACTTCGTGGACGTAATGACCTTGAAAGCGAGGTTGCACGACAAAGACCGGCAGCGGTTCTTTCTCGCCTTCCTCGGCGGGAAGGCAATCGGCCTGGTGGTGGCCGGTCTGGCCATCGTCGGCTTGGGACCGTGGATCATCGGCACCGCAGTGCATGCGGTGTCACCAACCGCAGATCCGCCGATTGCCGATGTCGTCAACGCCACCAACACTGCTTGGGTGATGGTTGCCACGTTCCTCGTGTTCTTCATGCAGGCCGGGTTCATGATGCTCGAGGCCGGCTTCGCCCGTACCCGTGAGGTCGTGAACATCCTGCAGGAATGCATCGTGGACACATGTCTCTGTGCCCTGTTGTTCTGGGCGTTCGGGTTTGCGTTCATGTTCGGGGTGGGCAACAGCTTCATGGGACATGAGTTCTTCTTCCTGAACGGCGCACCCTCCACCTATGGCGGCACCGGCATCGGCTTCATGGCCTTCTTCCTGTTCCAGTTCGCATTCGCCGACACATGCTCGACCATCACCTCCGGGGCCATGGTGGGCCGTACAGGGTTCAAGGGCGATCTCCTGTACAGCATCGGCGTCAGCGGTTTCATCTATCCGATCATCGGACACTGGGTCTGGGGTCCGGGCGGCTGGTTGCAGACAGCACACAACGGTGTGTGGTTGCGTGACTTCGCCGGCAGCTCCGTGGTGCACACCATGGGCGGCATGATCGCCCTCGCCGGCGCCATCGTGCTGGGGCCACGCCTCGGGCGCAAGTTCAAGCGCGATGGCGGCGGCCTTCCCCCGGGCCACGACCTGACCATTGCCGCCATCGGTGGCGTCATCTTGTGGTTCGGCTGGTACGGCTTCAACCCCGGCTCCACGCTGTCGGCCCTCGACTTCGAGGGCATCGGCCGAGTGGCCACCAACACCACCCTCGCTGCTGCGGCGGGCGGTCTGGCTGCCATGGCATGGGTGTACCCACGGTTCAAGAAGTGGGACATGGGCATCACCATCAACGGCTTTCTCGGTGGTCTGGTGGCCATCACGGCGCCCTGCTACTGGGTGAACCCATTCGGCTCGATTGTCATTGGCCTTGTGGCCGGCGTTGTGGTGGTGTTGGGCATCGACCTGATCGAGCACCTGCGCATCGACGATCCGATCGGTGCGGTTGCGGTGCATGGTCTGTGCGGCATCTGGGGCACCTGGAGCCTGGGCCTGTTCGCCACCGGTCAATGGAACGACGTGAAGGGTCTGTTCTGGGGCGGCGGCACGAAGCAGCTCTGGGCACAGGTGTGGGGTAACGCCGTCGTTGCGATCGCCTCGTTCGTAGTTGGCTACATCCTGTTCAAAGCCGTTGCACTCACCAAGACGCTGCGAGTGTCCGAGGAGGGCGAGCTCGAAGGTATCGACATCCACGAACACGGTTCGCCTGCCTACCACCCCGAGTCGGCGTACATGGGCAAGGGGCTGTGACCACCATGGCTACCTTGGCTCTCAACAACAACACTGACGACACCATCGACCATCTCACCATCGACCATCTCACCATCGACAAGGAGCGGACATGCTCGAAATGATCACCGCCGTCATCAAGCCGCACAAGCTCGATGACGTCAAAGAAGCACTCCTCGCCAACGGCGTCGAGGGCATGACCGTGACCGAGGTGCGTGGCTTCGGCCGTCAGCGCGGCAAGACCGAGAACTTCAGGGGATCGGAGTACAAGATCGACTTCATCCCCAAGATCAAGGTCGAGATCATCGTCGCTGCGGAGGCCACCGATCGTTTGATCGGTGTCATCGCAGAGGCCGCCAAGACCGGCAAGATCGGCGATGGCAAGATCTGGTCGTCGGGGATCAACAGCCTCCTACGGGTTCGCACCGGAGAGATGGACATCGAGGCGATCTGAGCCTCATCGACTGAACACAACCGTTCAACGATCGGGCCCCGGGGATTCGTCTCCGGGGCCCTGCCGCGTCAGCGTTTGATGATCATTCGACGGTGAGCGACAGCTTCAGTTCGTCGCGTAGCGCATCGTGATCGCGCGCGGGGATCTGGCGTGAGGTGCCCGTGCGGCCGGAGCGTTGCACGTAGAACACGTCGACTACCTCGTGACCGAGGGTGGCCACCTTTGCCGAGCGGATGTCGAGTCCCTGCGCGGCGAGCGACGACGCGAGACGGTACAGCACGGCGATTGCGTCGGGGGCACGCACGTCGATCATCGTGGTCGACTCGGACGCGTCGTTACTGATGAGCACCTCGAGACGCGGTGGCGATGCGGCAAGCGCCCGGCGATGCGCCCGGCCGTAGGTACGGATGCGTTGCGCCAGCTTGGTGGCGATGTCCACCGTGCCGGTGACCACGCCCCGAAGATCGTGTTCGAGTCGGCCCCAATCGGTGCTGACCGCGTTCGAGTGTGGCACCTGGAACTGATCGACAGCGATGCCGTCGGCACTGGTCCACGCCTCGGCACCGATGACATCGATGCCATGCACGGCGAACGTGCCGGCGATCTTGGCGAACAGACCGCGTTGGTCGGGCGTGGCCACGACCCACAGATCGAAATCGCCCGAGCGCTCGTGCCGTGCGTGCAGTTGCCCGTCGGCGCGAACACCCTCGAGCAGGTCGCCGAAGCGATCGTCTGGCAACACCGTGCGCGTCTCCTGCGCCACACCGGCGAACAGCGCATCGACCGACTCGGTCAGCTCGTCGATGAGCGAACACTTCCACGGCGACCACGCAGACGGACCCGTTGCCAGGCTGTCGGCCTCGGTGAGGGCCCGCAGCAACTTCAACCGCAGCGGATCGACCACGAGCGCTGCCACGTTCTCGGCGGTGCGCGGGTCGGCGAGATCGCGTCGTGTGGCGGTCTCGGCAAGCAGCAGATGGTGCTCGACCATCGAACGTACGATGCCGACATCGGCCACGCTGAAGCCCAGACGCGGCCCGACGCGATCGACGATGTCCATCCCGACAGCGGTGTGATCACCGGGATACCCCTTGCCGATGTCGTGCAGCAGTGCGCCCATCAACAACAGGTCGGGACGGGCGACATCGCGCACGAACGCGTTCGCGTTGACCACGGTCTGCAGGAGATGACGATCCACCGTGAAGGTGTGGAAGGCGTTTCGCTGGGGCAGGCTGCGCACGTGTCGCCACTCGGGCAGGATGCGGCTGAACAGGTCGTATCGCTCGAGCGCATCGATTGAGCCCACCAGTTGTTGGCCGGCACCGAGCAGGCTCACCAGCGCCTGTTTGCTGCGCTCGGGCCACACGGCAGGCATGTCCGTTGCCGTTCCCGACAGCGACAACAGCGCATGACGACTGATCGGGTAGCCCGCATGCGCGGCGGCGGCAGCCACCCGCAGGATCAGCGAATGGTCGTTCTCGGCCTGATCGACATCGACCACGACCTCGTCATCAACCACCGTCACGCCGGGGGCGAGCGTGGCAACGGTGCGGCCGGCAAACGCTGGTCGACGACCCTTCGCGCGGATCACACGCTCGACACGCCACCAGAACCGTTCGCTCGCCCAGTCCACTGCGCTCGCCGCCTCGGACACTCGCGCCATCAGAACATCGGCATCGGCGAAACCCATTGCCTCGGCCACGGCATCCTGGT
>WLMZ01000098.1 GCA_009726095.1 Actinomycetota bacterium | reverse complement strand
TGGCTGGCCCGCAATGGTGGGTTCAAGAACGCCGAGGGCTCGATGAGCAAGTACAAGGCCAGCGAGGTGGCCGTGCGCGTGACCGAGGATGCCATCCAGATTCTCGGTGGCTACGGCTACACCCGCGAGTACCCCGTCGAGCGTTGGCACCGTGACGCCAAGATCCACACGATTTTCGAGGGTACGAGCGAGATCCAGCAGCTGGTGATCGCCCGTGCGATCTCGGGCCTGCGCATCGAGTAGCACGCTGGTGTTTGCGTGCGGGATGAGCGGCCTGCGCATCGGGTGACCCGATGCGCAGGCTCAGTCACCTGATGCGCAGGCTCAGTTCGTCGTGGCCGAGCCCCGGGCCGATGGGAGCGACTCGTTGATGGCGTTGATTGCCGAGACAGTGAACCAGTACTTGACCTTACGGGACAGGCTCGACACGGTGCAGTTGGTCGAACCGACCGAGGCCGTGCACGACCGTACGACGGTGGTCCCGGCCAGGGTGCTGTAGGCCCGCACGATGTAGCCGGTGATGGTTGACCCCCCGTTGTCGGCCGGAGCCGTCCAGTTGACCCGCATGGTTCCATTGCCGGGGCTGAACGATGCGATGGTGGGGGCACCGGGGGCCGTTGGCGCCGGGGTGGCGACCGTGGACCGTGCCGATGGGAGGCCAGCGTTGATCACGTTGGTCGCTACCACTTCGAGTTCGTAGGTGGTGCCGCTGGTCAGGGTGCTGATGGTGCACGACAGCGCGGTTGTCGTTGCGCAGGTGCCCACTGGCGTGACGCCAGCGACGAGATAGGCCTTTGCGGTGTAGCCGGTGACGGAACTGCCTCCGTTGGAGATGGGTGCTAGCCAGGTAACGGTGGCCGAGGTCCTGGTGACGGACGTGCCGGTGATGTTGGGGGAACCGGGGGCCGTGAGCGCTGTCGTGGTGGCAGCAGAACGGCTGGACGCAGCGCCAGCGCCGAGCGAGTTCCTCGCCACGACGCTCACCCAGTAGCCCGTGCCCGGGGTGAGGCCGGACAGCCCGCACGTCAGGGCACCCGATGTGCTGCACGAGGCTGCGACCGTCATGCCATCAACAGTGGTGTACGCAGTTGCCGTGTAGCCAGTGATGGTGTTACCGCTACCGTCTGCGGCCGTCCAGGTAGCCGTGAGCGACGTCGCCGTGACTGCTGAAAGGATTGGGCTACCGGGGGCTGTCGGCAACGCCGCCGGCTTCACGGATGCTCTCGGCTTGGATGCGATGCCCTGGCCGATGGCATTCTTGGCTTTCACCTCGACGCTGTAGGTGCGCCCGTTGGTGAGGCCAGCGATGGGGCAGGTCAACGGATCGGACAAGCTGGTCACCGTGATGGTGCACGAGCCAACCGGCGTGGTGCCGTTCACCGTGGTGTAGGCGTAGGCCGTGTACTCGGTGATGAAGTAGCCACCGCTGGTTGCCGGAAGGCCCCAGCGCACGACGGCGGTTGATGGGCTCGCTGCTGCGGTGACGCTGAGCGGTGCACCGGGAGCGCTGAGCGGGGCGACGGCCACGCGGGGTGTGCTCGGTGCGCCGGTAGCCGCGATGTTCGATGCCGTGACCTCTACGTAGTAGAGCACGCCCGGGTTGAGGCCGGTCATGTTGCAGGTCAGCGCCCCGGTGGTGGTGCAGCTGCGCACGGCAGTGCCGCCGGTGATGGCGTCGTAGGCCCATGCCTTGTAGGCGTTGACAGCGCTGCCTCCGTTGCTCGACGGCGCTGTCCACGAGGTGGTGACGCTGCCATCGACGTTGGACCCGGAGAGCACTGCAGTGGGGACGCCGGGCGCAGTGCCGGGAGCGGCAACGAGCCGTGGCCGCGGGCCGGCTGGGCTGGTACCCGTGGCGTTCGTGGCGGTGACCTCAACGTAGTACGTGGTCCAGTTGGTGAGTCCGGTGATCGTGCAGGTCAGCGCAGTGGTCGTGCACGACGTGCCAGCCGTGGTGTTGCCCTCGGCGGTGGTGTAGGCGCGGGCGTTGTAGCCGGTGATCGCAGCGCCAGCCGTATAGCCCGGAGCGGTCCATGAGACGGCGAGCGACGTGCTCGCCGACTTGTTGGTCACGGACTGCGGGGCAGAGGAAAGCTGTGTCACCACGGTGGTGTCGAGGAAGCGGAGCGCCTCGACGTTGCGCAGCGTGTCGGTGCCGTCGCGGCCGACGATGTTGTCGACCACCCGGATCACGCCGTTGCCCGGGTAGGTGATGGTGTAATCCACGCGGTTGCCGGTGAAGGCTGCCGTGTCGATCTCGCCGGCGTATGCGCCGCCGTTGATCGTGCGGACGAACTGGATGTCTCCCGGGTTGAGCGTGCCGTTCTCGACGGCCTGGCGTACGGCACTCATACCCTTCACGAGGATTCGGCCCGTGGCGGGATCGAGCGTGCCGACCACGCCCGAAGCAGCAGGCACTGACAGTTGCACCGTCAGCCATGCGTCGCCGTCGATGAAGTCGTTACCGGAGCGACCCTCGAGCAGGTCGCTGCCGCGGCCGCCGATCAAGATGTTGCCGGCGTTCCACTGGGTGACGCCGCTGCCGAGCAGTGCGGCGAGTCCCTGGATCTTGGCGATGTCGGCCGAGTTGAGGATGTCGGTCGACGTGGTCAACGGGGTGGTCAGGGTGGTGCGTATGTCGCCCTTGAGGGTGTCGTTCAGATCGCCACCGGACAGGGCCTCGACGCCGTCGAAGCCGTCCATCAACCCGGCCAGGATGTCGCCGGGTGCCGGGACGAACAGGTTGAGGTCGGCGTTGGCCGCAACAGCTGTGGCCGGGTTGGAATCGAAGTAGGTCTGCCAGTCGAAGCCGAAGCCGCCGATGAAGGTGTCGATGCCGGTACCACTCACCGACATATCGGAGCCACCGGCGCCGTCCATCAGGTCGTCTCCCAAGCCGCCGATGATCACGTCGTCGCCGGGCGTCGAGAGGTCGATGCCGAACGGTGGTAACTGATCACCGCTGATGGTGTCGGAGCCGCTGCCGCCCTCGAGCCAATCGGAGCCGTCGTCACCGCTCACCGCGTCGGCGGCCTCGCCGCCATAGGCGAGGTCGTTGCCGAGACCGCCGAGCATGGCGGTGGCGTCGTTGCCGCCCACCAGGAAGTCGGATCCGGCGCCAGCGTTGAAGAGGTCGGCACCGGGACCGCCCGTGGCGATGTAGTCGTTGCCGTCGCCCCCGTTGAGAATGTCGGCACCCGACGAGTCGAGGATGCGGTCGTTGCCGAGCCCGCCAACGAGGTTGTCGTTGCCCTTGCCGCCCTGCATCCAGTCGTTGCCGTCGTTGCCGCGGATGGTGTCATCCCCGTTGTCGCTCTGTGAGCGGTCGTTGCCAGGGGTTCCGTTGATGACCACATGGGCATTTCCGGCGTATCGCCAGGTGCCGTCGGGCAACACGGTGACCTCGGCGGGTGCGCCGCCCGGTGCGTTCATGTCGATGGTCAGCGTGGGCCATGCGAAGGCATCGGCCGGCAGTGCGCCGACGTCGGTATTGCGCATGATGATCTCGGCGAACGTGTTCGCTTCCAGCTGCACACCAAGGTTCGTGCCGGCAGTGCGGGCCAGGTAATACAGGCGGTCACCCTCCTGCAGGTTCTCCATCTGACGCTTGAACACGTAATCGAACGTGCTGCCGAGCATGCCACCGAATGGGCTGCGAGCTTCGGCGAGTCCGCCCACCCAGAGGTCGATGTCGTCGAGGCCGGTGACGCTCAGGCCGTTCACGTCGGCCCAGGCACCGGAGCCGAACATGAAGTCGGCCCGGTCGGCGGGTGAACCGATCTGGTCGTTCACGAGCATCTCGGCGGCGGCACGCTTGTCGGCGACGGTGACAGCAGAGGTGATGGTGGGGTGCGTGCCGTAGGCGGCCACGAAGTTGACCGCTGAGGCCGGGTGACGCAGTGCGAGGTGGAAGTCTGCCCACGAGGTGTACGGGGCGAGTGCTGCGTTGCCGGTTTGGTCGTAGAAGGACCTGCGCGCGCCGTTGAGCGACGCCGTGCCGGTGTCACGGCCGCGGACGATGTTGAGCGTGGCGAGGTCGAGCGGCAGGCCCAGCAGTGTGTTACGCAGGGTGTTGGTGACGAACTCGTCGATCTCGTTGCCGACCTGGTTGGTCATGCCACGGAACACAGAGCCAGCGGCCTGCGCGCCGTTCAAGGAGCCTGCGGTGCCGCCGTTGTTGAACGCGACCGGGTTCAAGAAGACATCGAGGAGCTTCGAATCGTTGTTCGAGCCGTCGGCATTGGTGCGCTCCACGAGCGAGTCGAGCTGTGAGTGGCCAAAGCGGTAGACGGCGTGAGCGAACTCGGCGGTGATGTCGGGACGCAGGTTCGGGTCGTAGGCGGCAAAGGCGCGGATACCGGGCTGGACCTTGCGGGCGAACTCGCCGAACACGAGGTGCTGGTACTCCATCTCGTTCACGAAACGTGCTGCCTGGAAGAGGCGCTCGCCGTTCCATGCGCCGCCGGAGAGCTTCCAGTCGAGGGTGGCGAACGAGCCGCTGTTGGCCGTGATGATGCTCTGCATGTCGGCCATCAGGCGGTTGTGCTCGAGGTGGAACACGGTGTGCACCGAGGTGAGCCCGATGTTCTCGTTGCCGCGGCCGTCACCGGTGATGAAGTGGACGCCGAGCAGTTCGTCGTCGTACGTGCCGGTGGGCGGCTGGTTTCCGACGATGGAGTCGGCATCGGGGGTCTTGGTGCCCGGCGCGGCGGTGTGGGCGATGTCATCGAGGAAGGCGTGGCCGGTGCGCACGGCGTTGGTGGTGGCCACCGGGTTGGCGAGGTTGCCCTCGACCACGGTGCCGTTGTTCATGACCATCTGCGGGAAGCCGTTGGGGCCACGGAGGAACCGGCCGTACTCGTCGGTGAGCAGCAGCGGGACGTTGGAGATGTCGGTGTCGACCAGGCGGATGCCGAGCTTGGTGAGCGCCTGGGCCTTGACCTCTGACCAGTTCGCGATGTTGCCGGCGATTGCGCCGTCGAGCAGGTTGCCCGTGCCCACCGGGCGGTTGTTGGTCATTGCGTACTCACGCAGGAACACCTGGTGCGAGGGGTGCGATGTGTAGGTCTGGTTCTGGTCGATCCATGGGGTGGTGGTGTTGGTCCCATCGTTGTTCTGGTCCAGCACCGTGCGGTTGGCGATCATGAAGTTGACAGGGGAGTTCGGCACGTAGAGCGGGTCGTCGGGCTGCAGCGGAACCACGACGTTCTCGTTGCCGGTCTTGCCGACCAGGTCCAGGCCGTGGTCGAAGAACTGACCGAACAGGGCGAACACCCCGTTGTACGGAGCAGCGACGCCGGCGTTCGGGGCCACATTCGGGATCAGCAGCGAACCGTCGACGTCGACCGTGGGCGCCGGACCCGCTGCCTCGACCGCTGCCGGGTTCGAGCTCGACTGGTCCACGATCAGGTTGCTGATCGTGCGCGGGGAGGAGTCCTGGATGCTGCTCGGCCGGTAGGCGGGGTCGTAGTTGGTGGAGACCGCGCCCAGTTCGGTGGTGGGATAGCCGGGTTCCTCGGTGGTGCGCCACAGCGCTGGCGTCATGCGCACGAACGGCTGGTCGGCTGCGCCCCACGCCGACTTGCCAGGTGTGGAGGTGTAGAGCTTTCCGTCCCAGGTGGACTGACCCGCCGTGAGGTTGTTGTTGCGCCCGTCGACCTGGCGGAGGCCCCAGGGCAACTTGGGGTCGGTGATGTCGTTGACGCCGGGGCCCACCAGCGGCGTTGGCGCCACGACGGTTCCGAGCGAGCCACCTTCACGCGTGGCGTGGGCTTCGGCGATCTTGATCTGCTTCAAGATGAACTGCAGGTCGGCGGGCGTGAGGTTGAAGCCTGCGCCAGCCGGAGCGGCGGCGATTTCGGCGGCACCCGAGGCGAGTCCGCCGATCCCGAGTGCGATGGCGAGTCCGGTGGCAAGGACTCTGGACCGTAGGTTGCGATTCATGCGTGAAATCTCCAGAAACTAAATATTTAGTAAAAATGCCGCCGCTGATGGCCGGGGTATGGTACGGCGACATTCACGGTGCGTCACCATCGAACCGCCGAGTTTGAGCGTTTCTTGAGAACTTGGCACGCAGTGGGTTGCTGGACGGGGGTCGAACAACACCCGGGCTTGGGCCCCTGCGCCGTGCGCCCCGTGCAGGTTTGGATGGCGCTGCACCACCGAACGGTGTGCTAGACATCGCCGACCAAAATTCTGTTCAATGATTCTTCAACCAAAAGGAACACCCATGAAATCTCGCCGACTTCTGGCCATGCTCACATGTGCCGCCGTTGGGTTGGTGGCCGTTCCGGCCACCAGCAGCTCGGCAGGCGCCGCGCCCGCCGCCATCGTCACGGCCAGCGGCACGGCTGGCAACATCGTCACCATCGCTGGCACCCTGGGCTCGAGCGGCTCCGACGATACACATCTGGCTGACCCCGAGGCCATGGCGGTCGACGCCGCGGGCAACGTCTACATCGGCGACGCCTCCGACTGCACGATCCGCAAGATTGATGCCGGCACGGGTCTCATCTCCACCATCGTGGGCGAGTCGGGTTCATGTGGGCATGTCGATGACACTGGTGTCGCGGCCCGCTTGGGCAGCATCACCGGGTTGACGCTCGACGGCAAAGGCAACCTGTTCGTCGGTGGGTACTACGACTGCTGGATTCGCAAGGTGGATCTCGCCACTGCGGCGGTGACCTCGGTCGCCGGTAACGGTTCTTGTGCGACAAGCGCCGACGATGTGACCATGGACGGCGGCGACAACCCGATCCACGGACCATGGGGTGTGGCGTTCGACAGTGCTGGTGACATGTACATCGCCGAGTACAGCAGTCATTCGATCCGCAAGATCGATCACGTCTCCCATGTGCTGTCAACAGTTGCCGGTACCCCAGGAAGTTTTGGCGCCACCGGTGACGGTGGCCAGGCAACCGATGCCCTGCTGGGTGGACCGTACGGTCTGGCCTTCGACAGCGCGGACAACATGTACATCACCGATGACGACAACCACAATATTCGTAAGGTGGGCACCGATGGTGTCATCACCACCGTGGCCGGCAGCAGTGCCGGGGCATCTGGTACTGCTGGCCAAGACGTGCCAGCGACCGACGCACTCCTGTACTACCCCTATGGCGGGGTGGCGTTCGATGCTGCGGGCAACATGTTCATCCCCGACACCTACAACTCTGCGATCCGTAAGGTCGACACCGCTGGTGTCATCACCACCGTTGCCGGCACACTCGGGGTATCGGGTGCTGAGGGCGAAGACGTGGCAGCGACCGACGCCCTGCTGACGTACCCGGCCGCCGTTGCCCTCGACGCTGCTGGCAATCTGTTCATCGTCGACTTTGGCACCTATACGGTGCGCGAGGTGTTCGGCGTTGGCGCACCAGCGCTGCCGGCTGCTCCGACGATCACCGGGATCACCGCCGGCGATCACTCCCTGACGGTGGCATTCACCCCGGGAGCCGACGAGTTCTCGACGGTCGACTACTACGAGTACAGCGTGGACGACGGTGTGGTGACTACCACCTTTGCCCAGACCACACCAGCGACGACGAGCTCGCCGATGACCATCACCGGGCTCACCAACGGCACCTCCTACACAGTGTCGATTCGCGCACACAACGCAACCGGATCGAGCGATGCATCGGCCGGCGTCGTTGGCATACCCGGTGTGGCAGCGCCGACCACCACCATGCCTGAAGAAGTGTTGCTGCCGGTCACCGGCGCAAGCTCTTCCGGCATCGTCTGGCTTGCAGCTGCGCTGCTTGGAACCGGCGTGCTGTTGCTCGCTGCCCGCCGCCGGGTGCTCCCGCGGCGGTGATCGCAGGCTCGAGCCGCTGGCCGTAGAGTTGCACCATGCGGGTGCAACTCTCGGATGGCACATACCTCTGGTTCGACATCGAGGGGTTGGGTCTCGTGCCTGCCGGCGACTCGATGCAACCGCGCCCGACGCTGGTCGTCATGCACGGCGGACCCGGGGGAGACCACAACGGCTTCAAGCCGGCGTTCTCCGCAATGGTCGACACCTGTCAGGTGTTGTACTTCGATCACCGCGGGCACGGACGCAGCGGTCGCAGCACCCCGGCCACGTGGAATCTCGATCGCTGGGCCGATGACGTCGTCGAGCTGTGCGCGTCGTTGGGTATCGACAAGCCGTTCGTGCTCGGGCTGAGCTTCGGTGGGTTCGTGGCGCAGCGCATGGCCGCAAGGCATCCTGGCTTTGCGACAGGGTACGTCCTGCTCAGCACGGCTGCCGATAAGGACAGAGACGCAATCTTCGCGATGTTTGCCCGCCTTGGAGGTGCCAAGGCGGAGTTGGCGGCCAGGGAGTTCTGGCAAGCCCCGACGCAGGAGGCGATGGCGGCTGCGGTTGTCGACTACGTCAAGGTCTGCGGCCCGCTGTACACCCAGTCGCCGGGGAATCATTTCCTGAACAGGCGAACCATCAACAACAACGATGTGCTGACTCACTTCAACCACCACGAGGGTCCGGGCATGAACCTGCTGCCCGAGTTGGCAGCCGTACAGGAGCCGGTCCTCGTTGCCCATGGCGAGCTCGATCCCGTGACCCCGATGGTCGGCGCCGAGCGCATCGTCAGCGCGCTTCCGGCACACCTGGTGCGCTTCGAACGGTTCTCGGCATCGGGTCACGGGGTCTTTCGCGACGAGCCGGACGCTTTCTTCGATGTGCTGCGTTCGTTCGTCAACGAACATTGGAGCCGTTGATTCCGCTCTGACGAGCTGCTGATGGTGCCGATGGTGCCGATCGGGGTCAGGACCGGCGGCGCAGCGGTTCGAGCAACAGTGATTGGACTGTTTCTCCAGTAGGTCGTACGTACAATGCACAGCTACGACACTTCGGTGTCCCGTCGAGAAGGTGCGGGTCCAGTGAGGGCTTTCAAGCGCGGAATCCATGAATTGCCCCTGCGACCGAACGGGTTTCGTCCGGTGCTGGCCCTGCTTGTGGTTTTGGCCCCGGTGCTCGGGCCCTCGGGAGTCGTGCAGGCCAAGGCGCGCCTCGATGCGGCCCCGGCGGCGGTGACCCTGCCGGGTGCTGGTGCTCCTGTGCAGCCCGCCCCCATCCTGGGTTCCACCATGACGGGGACACGCGCTGTCGCAGCTCTGGGCATTGATGCGATCGCAGCGAAGAACGGACGGTCGTCGCGAGCGGAGCTCACCAAGTTCCTTGCCGACCCCGAAGCGCGCGTCGATCGCATCGGAGCGTTGTACTTCGCTGACCAGGGCCTCGGGGCAGGCATCGAGAGCGCAGCAGCATCCAGTGGGTCGGCCAGCGCTGCTGCGGCACCTGCGCTGGCGGCCGGTGTGGCGGCTTCGGATGCCTTCCTGCTCGAGAGCCGGCCCGGCGCATCGCGCACGATGTACCTCGACTTCAACGGAGAGGTGGTCACCGGATCGGGCTGGAACATCAACTCGAACCTGCCTGCCATCAATGCCACGCCCTTCGACCGCGATGGTGACATCACCTCGTTCAGCGATGCCGAACGGGCGATGATCATCGATATCTGGGCCATCGTGTCCGAGGACTACGCGCCGTTCAACATCAACGTCACCACCAAGGATCCCGGTGCAGCGGCGATCGACCGTACCGATGTCAGCGACCTCGTCTACGGCACGCGCGTGGTGTACACCAACTCCTCGTTCGCTCAATCAGCCACCGGTTGCGTCGGTTCCTGCACCGGTATCGCCTACCTCAACGCCTTCGATACCTATGCCACGTCCACGACCTACGCCCATTCGCTTCTCCAGCCGGCGTGGGCGTTCACCGGCATTGCCGCCAGCGCCGAGTTCCCCACCGTGTTCCTCGGGCTGATCGCCTCCCACGAGGCCGGCCACAACCTGGGCCTCAGCCATGACAGTTGCTCCAGCGGTTGCGCCAACGGTTATTACTCCGGGCAGGGATCGTGGACTCCGATCATGGGTTCGGGATCCAAGCCGATCCAGCAGTTCTCGAACGGCGATTACACCGGAGCAACCAACACCGAGGACGACTATGCCGTGATGGCGACTCACGGTGCAGTGGCCATGGTCGACGATTACCCGGACTCAGCAGTAGGCGCCCCGATCGTTGATCTGGCGGTGGCCTCGGCGAACGGGCTCATCAGCACCCGCGCCGATGTGGACTACATGAAGGTCAGCAGCGCCGGTGGCAGCACCACGTTCACCGCGTCACCAAGCGCCACCAACCCCGATCTCGATCTCAAGCTCGAGTTGCGCGACTCCGTGGGCACCCTTGTTGCATCGAATGATCCGACGTGTGGCACCTATGCCCCGTCGGGTCAGTCCGATGGTGTGAGCGCAGTCGGTCTCGGGGCCACCGTGACGGCCACCCTGGCCGCCGGCACCTACTCGCTTGCGGTCTGGGGTGTGGGTTGTGGCGACGCCACGACGGGTTACTCGGACTACGGCAGCCGCGGTCGCTACACGGTCAAGCTTGGTGATCCCACGCTCGACGTGTCGGTTTCCGGCAACGGCTCGGTCACCTCCGATGTCGGCGGCATCAGCTGCGGTCAGACCTGCAGCGCCGACATCACGGCCGGGAGCGCCGTTCTGCTGACCGCTGCACCGGGAAGCGGCCAGCGGCTCGATCGGTGGAGCGGTCCGTGCGACCGCGCCGGCGGCCAGTTCTGGGACTGGTATTTCCTGCAGACGTACAACCCCACATGTCTGGTGACCATGGATCAGGCTCGGTCGGTGACGGCGGTATTCGGTGCCTCGACCCAGCTTGCGGTGTCGTCCATCGGCGGAATCGTCCAGTCGAGAGGCTCGTTCGTCAACGGTCCCCCGCCGATCCAGTGCGGCGTCCAGGACAGCGCCGTCTACCCTGCGTGCACAACCCCGTTCGCCCTCAACTCGAGCGCGCCCATCAGCGCCCTGATCAACAACGCATCGGTCGGCAACGTCTTCAAGGGTTGGTACGGCCCGTGCCGGGTGTACTCCTACTGGAACTGCTCGGTGTCGATGTCTGCAGCGCAGACGCTGACGGCGATGTTCGCCACGCCGACATCCAAGGTGCTCTCGGTGTCCACCACAGGAACCGGCACCGTCACCTCAAACATTGGTGGCGTCAACTGTGGCGCCACCTGTCAGGTTGCCTACGAGCCGGCCTCGACGGTGGTGCTGACCGCAACACCGGGCAATGGTCAGAGCTTCATGGGCTGGTCGGGGGACTGCAGCGGCATCTCCACCTGCACGGTTCCCATGGGCGGTAACCATCTCGTCGGCGCCGCCTTTGGCACGGCGACCTCGAAGCTGCTCTCGGTGGCCTTCTCCGGCACCGGCACCGGCACCATCACCTCGAGCACCGGTGGTATCCAGTGCGTAGCCAACCCGGCCCCGGTGATCACCAGCTTCACGCCGACCTCGGGAGCTGCGGGCACAGCGGTCACCATCACCGGTACCGGCATCGCTGCAGCGACGTCGGTCGGCTTCAACGGGATCGTGGCGGCGTACTCGGTGGCCTCGGTGAACTCGATCACGGCTGTCGTGCCAACTGGCGCCACGACGGGCTCGATCAGCGTTGCCACCGCTGGCGGCGAGGCGCTGAGTGCCGGCTCCTTCACCATCTCCGGCATCACCAGCGGAACCACCCGTCAGCCCATCAGCAGGTTGACGCCGCGCTGTCAGGGCACGTTCGAGCCCGCCACGCAGGTGACGCTGACAGCGACCCCCAACCTGGCCGATGGCAGCGGTTTCGCTGGTTGGTCCGGGGGAACCTGTTCGGGTACGGCCTCCACCTGTACGGTCGCGATGGCGGTGGCCACGACGGTGTCGGCCACGTTTGCCGCAGCGCCGACGGTCGCCAGCTTCACACCCGCGTCGGCTGCAGCGGGAGCTGCGGTGACGATCACGGGTACGAACTTCGCCAACGCGACGGCCGTCTCGTTCAATGGGGTCGCCGCAGCCTTCACGGTCGTGTCTGACACGACGATTTCTGCTGTTGTGCCGGTCGGTGCGACGTCGGGCAAGATCCTGGTAACCAACCCGGGCGCGTCCAGGCAGACGCCGACGAGTTTCACGGTGACAGCCTCGGTGGCGGCTCCGACGGTCACTGCTCTGAGTCCGGTGAGTGGTCCGGTTGCGGGTGGCACGGTGGTGACGATTACTGGTAGCGGGTTTGTGTCGGGTGCGACGACGGTGAAGTTTGGTGCGAATGCTGGTACCAGTGTCACGTTTGTGTCGGCGACGTCGATCACCGCGGTTGCGCCTGCGGGCGTTGCTGGTGCGGTCACGGTGACGGCGACCACGACGACTGGTGGTACGTCTACGAACGCCACCCAGTTCACCTATGTTGCTGCTCCAACGGTGACGTCGTTGAGCCCGACGAGTGGCCCGGCGTCTGGTGGCACGGTGGTGACGATCACGGGTACGAACCTGACGGGCGCAACGGGTGTGAAGTTTGGTGCGAATGCGGCGACAAATGTGGTGGTGGTGTCAGCGACGTCGGTGACGGCGACTGCGCCTGCTGGTGTTGCTGGTGCGGTGACCGTGACAGTCACGACGCCTGGTGGCACCTCGACGAACGTCGTCTCCTTCACCTACCTGGTGGCGCCAACGGTCACAGCACTCAGCCCGACCAGTGGCACCGCGGCCGGTGGAACAG
This sequence comes from Actinomycetota bacterium, assembly GCA_009726095.1. Taxonomy (GTDB): domain Bacteria; phylum Actinomycetota; class Acidimicrobiia; order Acidimicrobiales; family Ilumatobacteraceae; genus WLMZ01. Next base: position 529 of record WLMZ01000098.1, on the reverse strand, counting down.
TGGTGACGATTACTGGCACCGGGTTTGTGTCTGGTGCTACCACGGTGAAGTTCGGTGCGAACGCAGCCACCAACGTGACCTTCGTTTCCGCAACCTCCATCACGGCAACTGCGCCAGCCGGCACCGCTGGAGCAGCGCAGGTGACGGCGACCACGACGAATGGCACATCTACCAACGCAGTGTCGTTCACGTATGTTGCTGCGCCGACGGTGACGCTGTTGAGCCCGACGAGTGGACCGGTGGCGGGTGGCACGGTGGTGACGATCACTGGCACCGGGTTTGTTTCTGGTGGCACGACGGTGAAGTTTGGAGCCGCAACCAGCGCAACCGTCACGTTCGTGTCGGCGACGTCGGTGACTGCGGTTGCGCCGGTGGCCTTGATCGCTGGTGCAGTGACGGTGACCGCTGCGACAACTGGTGGCACGTCGTCGAACATCGTGCAGTTCACCTATGTGCCGGCGCCGACGGTGACGTTGTTGAGTCCGACGAGTGGTCCGGTTGCCGGTGGCACGTTGGTGACGATCACGGG
>WLMZ01000097.1 GCA_009726095.1 Actinomycetota bacterium | reverse complement strand
TCGACGACGAAGGCCGTGAGGCCAGCGTGCTTGACGGCCTCGGTGTCGGTGCGCACCACGAGCAGGCCCCAACGCGACAGATGGGCGAGGGTGGTCCACACCTTCTGGCCGTTACAGATCCATTCATCGCCGTCGCGGACGCCACGTGATGACAGGCCGGCGAAGTCGGAGCCGGCGCCGGGCTCGCTGAACAGCTGGCACCACACTTCTTCGCCCGTGAACAACGGCCGCAGATAACGCGACTTCTGGGTCTCGCTACCCCACACGGCCACGGTCGGGCCGCACATGCCGTGCCCGATGGGATTGCGACCAACGGGGTTGGGCGCGCCAGCGGCGAAGACGCGCTCGTTGACGAGCTTCTGCACCTTGGGGTTCAGGCCCAACCCACCATGGCCCACGGGGAAGTGCACCCATGCAAGGCCGGCGTCGAACTGCGCTCCGAGAAAGGTGACCGGATCGGTGCTCTTCGGAGGGAAGCTCGCCAACAACTCGGTGACGAGCTCGTCGACCTTTTGCTCCTCGACGCTCAGCGTGGATTCGGTAACAGTCATGACGGCACTACCCCTGGATCTCGTGATGCGTTCACTGAACGATGTCGAGATGTTACCGATCGTGCCCAAACTGCGCCCCACCGGACGGCCCAGGTGAGATCAGTCGGCCTCGGGGACCTCGTCGGGATCGCTGTCGAAGCCCGCCGCACTGAGTCGGTCGAGCAGCTTGTCGCGCACGCTGTAGCCGGGTTCGCGGGCCCGATCGCCGGTGATCCGCCATCCGAGCCGGCTGCTGTAGAGCAGCGGCGGCTCCTTCAGGCGACCCGGCCCCACCTCGACGACGCGCGCGAAGAACAGTTCATGATCAGCCATCGGCTTCACCTCGAAGGTCTCGCAGCGCAGCCAGGCCACACAGTCGCGGGCAACAGGCAATCCAGAGGGCAGCAGCTCCAGGTACTCATCTGCGATGTAGCGGAACTTGCGGCCCGGGTACGAGAAGTACTGCCCGACATCGACCTGGTCGCCGGCAAGGACCGACACGGTGAACTGACCCGCAGCAAGCATCAACGGATAGGTGTCGTGCTTGGGCGAGACACTGGCCATGACGATCGGCTCATCGAAGCTGACCTGGCACACCCAGTGGCTGCAATAGGCCCTGACCACGCCATCGTGGGCCGAGCCCACCAGCTGCACGCCCTTCATCATCTGCCCAAGGCTGCGCTTGATGGTCTGGTCGATCATGATCGTGGGTTCCTCTTCAACATCAGTTGTACGGCGACATCAGCGCGGCCGCAGTGCGCGGATCGAACGGCTCGCCCTGGGGGAACCAGCTGAGCAGCTCGAGTACCCATGGCAGCATCGCCCGACCAGCGAATGTACGCCCACTGGCAAGCTTGATGTTGTTGAGGACACGAAACACGATGTCTCGAGCGCTGACCGGATGGAGATACGAGTCGTGCCAGGCGGCGCCGGGGCCAGCCAACCTTCGGAACAACGCCAGCACACCGTTGCGGTCAAGGAGTGCGCCGGCGTGGAACGGATCGGCGAAGAGATCGCTATCAGCACCGCTGCGTACGATGAAGTGGCCTGGCAGGCCGATGCCCACCATCGGTACGTCGATGCGCCTGGCACATTCCATTGCGATCACGGACATGGTGATGGGTATTCCGATGCCACGGTCGCGCACGCGCGACAGCAGCGAATTGTTGACGTCGTAGTAGTTCTCCGTATTGCCCCGAATGCCGCCAGGGCCAGTAAACAGAAACGACACCACTCCTTCGAAGCTGGGCGGGATCACCCGCGAAATCTCGTCGATTCTGCGCTGCTCGTCCTCCACCACGATGTCGTCGCCGGCGAGTTGGCAGATCAGCAGACACAGGACATCAAGCGGAAGCTGTTCGTCGGGTAGCTGCAGCAGCAACCTGAATCGGGCCTTGCTCTCCTTCGGATCCACGCCAAGAACGTACCTTCGACTACCGTCCCGAGTCATGTTCCCCGGTGCATTCGTCACGACCACACCCGACAAACCAGCTGTCATCATGGGCACCAGCGGAGCGGTACAGACCTTCGCTCAGCTCGATGCTGCCGCCAACCAGCTCAGCCAGGTGCTCTACGGCGCCGGCCTGCGCCCCGGCGACCATGTGGCCATCTGTATGGAAAACCACCCCCGCTACCTGGAGGTGATGTGGGGTTGCCATTACGCCGGCTTGGTGTACACGGCGTGCTCCAGTCGGCTCACCAGTGCCGAGCTGTCTTACATCCTCAACGACTGCACGGCTCGGGTCTTCATCACCAGCAAGTACAAGGCCGATCAGGCCGCCGAGATCATCGACGAGATCGCCGGCGTGGAACTGCGGCTCATGCTCGACGGTGTGATCGACGGATTCGAGAGTTACGAGGACCTCGTCAGCCGACAGACCACCGCACCCTTGACCACGCGCATCGCCGGCACCGACATGCTCTACTCATCGGGCACCACCGGTCGCCCCAAGGGCGTGATGCGCGAGTTCAAGCCGACCCCGCTCGAGTCCACCTCCGGCTCGGTGGCGCCGCTGCTCACCATGCTCTTCGGCGTCAACGACGAGTCCATCTACCTCTCACCGGCTCCGCTGTATCACGCCGCACCGCTGCGCTTTTGCATGTCGGCCCAGTCGCTCGGCGCCACGGTCATCGTGATGGACCATTTCGATCCCGAGCAATACCTGGAACTGGTGCAGGAGTACCACGTCACCGCCACACAGGTGGTGCCCACCATGTTCGTACGGCTGATGAAACTGCCCGACACCGTGCGCGCCGGCTACGACGTCAGCTCGATGCGCTGCATCATCCACGCTGCGGCGCCCTGCCCGATCCCGGTCAAGAAGGGCATCATCGAGTGGTTCGGACCGATCGTGCACGAGTACTACGCGGGCACCGAGGGCAACGGCTTCGTGTACTGCAACAGCGACATGTGGTTGGCGCACGAGGGCACCGTCGGCACACCCATCAACTGCACCGTGCACATCTGCGGCGACGATGGCAACGAGGTGCCAACCTACGAAAGCGGCACCATCTTCTTCGAAGGCGGGGGCGCGTTCGAGTACCACAACGATGCCGAGAAGACGGCCAGCTCGCGCCATCATCAGGGGTGGAGCACGCTCGGTGACGTGGGCTATCTCGACAAGGACAACTTCTTGTACCTCACCGACCGCAAGGCCTACATGATCATCTCGGGCGGCGTGAACATCTACCCGCAGGAGTCCGAGAACGTGCTCGTGACGCACCCGTTGGTCGTTGACGTGGCCGTGTTCGGGGTACCCAACGAGGACTTCGGCGAAGAGGTGAAGGCGGTGGTGCACCCGGTGACGATGCCCGCCAACGACGCCGAGGCCCGCGCCCTTGCCGCCGAACTGATCAAGTACTGCAAGACGCAACTCGCCGATGTGAAGTGCCCACGGTCCATCGACTTCCGTGCCGAATTGCCCCGCCACCCGACGGGCAAGCTCTACAAGCGGCTCCTCAAAGACGAGTACTGGAAGGACGCCGGTCGCCTGATCTGATGTGACGGCGGCCGTGTCAGCCGCTGATGACCACCATTCGGATCTCGGTCATCTCCCTGACGCTGAACGCCGGGCCCTCGCGTGTGTTGCCGCTGTCGCGCAACCCGCCGTAGGGCTGCTGATCGGCGCGCCACGTGGGTACCTCGTTCACCAGCACGCCACCGAAATCGAGCGTACGGATTGCCTTGAGCCCCTTGGAGATGTCGCTGGTGAAGATTGCTGCCTGCAGACCGAAGGCAGAATCGTTGGCCAGGCGCAGTGCTTCGTCGAGGTCGTCATATGACGCAATCCCCACCACGGGGCCGAACACCTCGGCGGCGCAAACCTTCATGTCGTGTTGCACGTTGGCCAACACGGTGGGTTGCAGAATGCCGTCGTCATCGCCGACCGCACCGCCACACACGACCTGTGCGCCACCTTCGACGGCCTCATCGATCCAGCCCTTCACCCGATCGCGTTCGCTACGCGAGATCAGCGCCGACACATCGGTTGCATCGTCCATGGGATCTCCCACGACGAGCGTGCGCACACCTGCTGCTAGGGCGTCGGTGAACTGAGCAACGATCGAGGAGTGCACGAAGATGCGCTGGGTGCTGATGCAGCTCTGCCCTGCATGGCTGAACCCGGCAACGCGGATCTTGTCGGCTGCCAACTTCCAGTTGCCATCGGCTTCGATGATGACGGGTGCGTTGTTGCCAAGTTCGAGTCCGACGCGCTTGCGCGGAGCACGGCTACGAATGCCCCAGCCGACCTGCGGCGAACCGGTGAAGGTGATGAGGGCGATGTCGGGATGGTCGACGATGGCGTTGCCGACGGTGCCCCCGCCGCCAGTGACCACGTGGAGATATTCGGCGGGCAGCCCGCATTCGTCGATGAGCATCTCGGCGAGCACGATCGAACTGAACGGCGTCTGCGAAGCGGGCTTCAGCACCACTGGGCACCCGGCGGCGATGGCAGGAGCGAGTTTGTGCACCACCAGGTTGAGCGGGAAGTTGAACGGAGCAATGGCCCCCACCACGCCGATGGGCACCCGCAGCGTGAAGCCCAGCTTGCCCTCTCCGGCCGGGATGGCGTCGAGCGGGATCATCTCGCCACCCAATTTGCGCGCCTCGGCTGCAGCGAACTGGAACGTGCCCACGGCGCGCTCGGCCTCGACCCTGGCGGTCTTGATCGGCTTGGCAGCCTCGCGGCAGATGATCTCGGCAAACTCGTCACGGCGGGCAGCCAGGCGAACCGCTGCGGTGTCAAGGATCTGCGCCCGCTGCCAGAGCGGCATCGGCCCGGCGTGGAGCGCCGCTCTGGCCATGGCCACGGCGCGGTCGACGTCGGCCGAGGTACATGCGGGCACCCGGCCGATCAGAGAATCGTCGAACGGCGAGCGCACCTCGAAAGAGTCTGGGGAGCTGAACCGTTCGCCGGCAAGGGGCAGTGCGCGTACATCAGACATGCTGCAGACGATACTTCTGTTGCGCCATACTCTGAACCGTGCGTCGATCACTGCATCCATTTCTCGACTGGCCCCACCCCATCGCGTTTGCCCATCGGGGCGGGGCGAGCGATGCCCCTGAGAACACCATGCCGGCCTTCGAGTACGCCATTGATCTCGGGTACCGCTACATCGAAACCGACGTTCAGGTCACCTCCGACGGCGTGCTCGTGGCGTTCCACGATTTCAACCTGAAGCGCACGTGCGGCATCGACCAGAAGATCAGCGAGATGACGTGGCACCAGGTCAGCCAGGCCCGCGTCGATGGCGAGGCGCCGATTCCCACCTTGGAGGAGTTGCTCGGCACCTGGCCGGAGGTGCGCGTGAACATCGACTGCAAGAGCGACGCAGCGGTCGATGCGCTCGTGGCGTCCCTCCGACGAACCGACGCTCTCGACCGTGTGTGCGTTGGAGCGTTCAGCGATCGCCGTATTCGCCGTCTGCGCACCATTCTCGGTGAGGGTCTGTGCTCTGCGCTCGGGCCGGGCGCTGTGGGCTCGATGGTGGCGGGCCAGTTGCGCCGAACCACTGCGATGACCGCACAGGTTCCCGTTCGTCAGGGCCCGCTCACCGTGATCAACGAGCGCTTCATGGCGAGTGCCAACAAGCTCGGTCTGCAGGTACACGCATGGACGATCGACGACGAAGCCGAGATACACCGGCTGCTCGACCTGGGCGTGCACGGCATCATGACCGACCGACCGATGGTGCTGCGCGACGTGATGATCGCTCGGGGTCTCTGGGCGTGAGCGCAAGGGCTGCACGGGAGATCGCGTAGGTTGAACCCATGCCTGCCATTGCTGCTCCGTTCACGTCGACACGCGCCACGGGCGCCATGGTTGCGTCGGCCGATCAGCTGGCCACGCAGGCCGGCATGTCAATACTCGCCCAGGGCGGCAATGCCGTCGACGCGGCCATCGCCACCAACGCTGCCATCGCGGTCACTGGGCCGCACATGTGCGGTATGGGTGGCGACCTCTATGCGCTGATTCACGACGGCACCCAGGTGCACGCCCTGAACAGTACGGGCCGGGCTGGTTCGGGTTCCGACGCTGCCCGCCTGCGCAGCGAGGGTCACACAGAGATGCCGTTCCGGCATGACATCCGAATCGTCACGGTGCCGGGTTGTGTCGATGGTTGGTGTGCGCTGCACGAGCGCTTCGGCCGGCTGCCGCTGGCCCAACTGCTTGCGCCGGCGATTCGCCTTGCCGAGGACGGCTTTCCAGCGTCGCCGCTGCTCATCGGCGCCTTCGCACTGTTGGATGATCAGGCACGCGAGTCGCTGCACGAGGTGGTCGAACAGGCACGGCGTCCCGGCGACCGAGTACGGCGCCCTGGTGCGGCCCGGGCCCTGCGCGCCATCGCCGAGAACGGTCGCGACGGATTGTATCTCGGCGAGTTCGGCGAGGGCCTGCGCCGCATCGGCGGCGGCCTGTACAGCGAGGCCGACCTCGCGACGCCCGGCGCAACCTGGGTCGCTCCCCTCTCGCAGGATGCATTCGGGCGCAGGCTCCACACCATCCCGCCCAACTCGCAGGGCTACCTGCTCCTCGGCAGCGCTGCCCTCGCCGACCGCCTACCACTGCCTGCAGATCCCGATGACCCGCAGTGGGCGCATCTCCTCGTGGAAGCCGCCAAGGCTGCCGGCTACGACCGCCCCGTTGTGCTGCACGAGAACGCCGACGGGCCGGCACTGCTGGCCACCATCGCACAACGCCTCGGCAGCATCGATCCCACGGCGGCATCTCGGCGCGTTCCACCGACCTTTGACGGCGACACCACGTATCTGTGCACCGTCGATCACGACCGCATGGGCGTGTCGCTGATCCAGTCGAACGCCTCGAACTTCGGCTCGTGGTTGGTCGAACCCAACACGCAGATCAATCTGCACAATCGCGGCCTCGGCTTCTCGCTACAGCACGGCCATCCCGGCGAGCTGGCGCCAGGCCGTCGGCCGCCGCACACGCTGTCGCCGGCGCTGGCCACCAACCCCGATGGTTCGTTGGCCGCGGTCTTCGGCACGATGGGCGGCGACGGTCAGCCCCAGATACTGCTGCAGGTCGCCACCCGCTTGTTCCATCATGGCCTGAGCCCGGCTGCGGCTTTACACGCCGGTCGTTGGATACTGAAAGGACCGGTCACTGGATTCGACACCTGGACGGCGCCCGCTGGTCCGCAGGTCCTGATCGAGGGCCACGCCCCCGCCGAATGGCGCGCCGCGCTGACCGAACGGGGTCACACGGTGGTCGTCAGCCCGCCCTACGACAGCGCCTTCGGCCATGCCCACGCCATCGTCGTCGAGCCCGACGGCATGTTGTCCGGGGCTGCCGACCCCCGCACGCGCATCGGCTCTGTTGCGGGGCTGTGAACTTCGTTGCGTTCCCCACCGCTGGCCTGAGGGTGCCAGCCTCCGGAGAACTACTATTCGCCCATGCGCGTTGACACGAACTTCTTCTGCACCGTACCCATGCCCGACGCTGGCGACCCCTCGATCGAGGCCACTGCCCGCCGCTACGGCAACGATGCCGTCATCGAGTGCTACAAGAACCTCGTCGAGTGGAGCAAGACCGCTGACCAACTCGGGTTCGACACGATGTGGCTCACTGAACACCACTTCCAGCACGAGGGCTACGAGGTCCTGCCGAACCTGATCATGTTCGGCATGCACCTGGCGCACATCACCAACAACATGCGTTTCGGCCAGATGTTCAACGTGGTCCCACAATGGCACCCCCTGCGCCTTGCCGAGGACTTCGCTCTTGCCGACATCATCACGGGCGGTCGCATGGAGTTCGGCGTGGGCCGCGGAACCGTGCCCCGCGAGGCATGGGCATTGGGCACCGTGGTGGCCAGCGGCGACAACTCCATGAGCGCCGAGCACGATCGCATCAACCGGCAGATCTTCGAAGAATCGATGGAGGTCATCAAGCTGGCCTGGTACAACGAGACGTTCTCGTACCGGGGCAAGCAGTTCGTGCTCCCGCCCGACGATGTTCCCGATCGTGGCAGCTACGTCGATCACCTCACGCTCATTCCCAAGCCACTGCGAACCGTCGACATCTACCAGCCCGTCACGTCACCCGAGACCATCGAGTACGTGCCGCGGGCCGGCCACAAGGCCGTCTACTGGCTGCAGAACGCCGACAGCCAAAAGCAGAAGTGGGATCGTTACGCCGAGATCCGGGCCGAGATGGGCCAGCCCGTCGCCCCCGGCCAAGATCGTTGTCTCGTGTTGAACCTGCACGTCGCCAAGACCCGCGAGCAGGCGCTGGTGAAGGGGCGGCCCGGCCAGGACGAGTTCAACAAGTTCCTGGCGCCCTACGGCCGCTTCAGCAGCTACCGCAACCCCGATGGCTCGAAGGTCGCATTCGACCACTGCCCCACGGTCGAGGAAAGCAACGCCCAGAAGATCCAGATCGTTGGCTCCATCGACGACGCCGTCGACGCCATCGGGTACTGGCGCGACCTGCTCGATCTGAAGCACATCTGCTTCTTCCTCGACTACCCGGGCCTCACCCGCGAGGACATGAACGAGCAGATGCACCTCATCGCCGAAGAGGTCTTCCCGCGGCTCGGCGAGACGATCGATCGCCGCCCGCTCACCGGCTCTCCGCTCGTCTGACCGTGCTGCTTCGTTCGGCCACCTTCGCTGATGGCCAGGTTGGCGACGTACGGATCTGCCTCGACACCATCGATGCCGTTGCTGCACGACTCGATCCGCAGCCCGGCGAGCAGGTCATCGACCTCGGCGGGTACCTGCTCTTGCCGGCATTCGCCGAACCCCATGCCCATCTCGACAAAGCGTTCCTGTCCGAGCGCATCGCCAACCCGAGCGGCGACCTCATGGGTGCCATCATGGCCATGGAGAGCAACCGTCACCTGATCACCTTCGACGACACGGTGGCACGCGCCGAGCGCGCCGTACGGCTGATGGTCCGCAACGGCGCCACCGCCATTCGTAGCCATGCCGACACCACCCTGGACAACGGGCTGCTTTCTGTCGAGGCCCTGGCAGAGGTGCGCCGGCGAACCTCCGACGTCTGTGATCTCCAGGTTGTCGCGCTGGTGAGCTGGCCGATCACGGGCCGAGAAGGGGCGAACTCGCGAGCGCTGTTGCGCGAGGCGCTGCAGGCCGGCGCCGATCTGGTCGGCGGCTGCCCGCACCTCGACGTCGATCCAGCGGCAGCAAACGACACGCTGCTCGGCATCGCCGCTGAGTTCGGTTGCGGTGTCGACCTCCACACCGACGAGACGCTCAACCCCGACAAGCTTGGTCTCGAAGACCTGGCCCAGCGCGTCATCGCCACCGGGTTCCCGCATGGCGTCACGGCCAGCCATTGCGTCAGCCTCGGCGTGCAGACCGTGGCCCGACAAGACGAGATCGCTGCGTCCGTCGCGGCCGCCGGCATCAGCGTCGTGGCCCTTCCGCACACCAACCTGTTCCTGCAGGGGCGCGATCAGCAACAGTCGATGCCTCGTGCGATTACCGCAGTTCGAGCGCTGCGGGCGGCAGGCGTGAACGTCTGCGCTGGGGCAGACAACCTCCAGGACCCGTTCAACCCGATGGGACGCGGCGACCCACTGGAGACCGGTTCGCTGATGGTCATGCTCGCCCACCTACTCCCGGAGCAGGCACTCGCCTCGATCAGCACCAACGTGCGTACAGCGCTCGGGCTTGCCCAGGTGACCGTGGCGCCGGGCAGTCTTGCGTCGCTGGTGGCGCTGCGTGCGGGTTCTTCCCGTGAGGCGCTGGCCTATGGTCCACCGGAGCGGCTGGTGCTGCACCGTGGCGCTGTCGTGGCAGCGTTGGCGGCCCGCTGATGACGCACAAGAATCACGAAACGAACTGTTCACGATTCAAGAACCCAAGGCACCATTACAGCGCCTATTATCGGTGCCCATGGGTCGAGCGAGCAATGAGCCGGGGCTGTCCGGGGGTCGCCTCGCAGGCCGTCGCGCCGTCATCACCGGTGCAGCGCAAGGCATCGGTGCCGAGATCGCCCGCACCTACCGCCGAGAAGGCGCCGAGCTTGTCCTGCTCGATCGTGCCGCCGACACCGTCGGTGCTCTCGCCGGATCGCTCGGCGCGCACTCGGTCCCGGTTGATCTGGCCGACGCCGCTGCCACCGCAGCGGCTGTCGAACAGGCCATTGGCCTGCTCGGCGGAATCGATATTCTCGTCAACAACGCGGGCATCATGTCGATGGCACCCCTGTTGGAGCTCACGGTCGAGAACTGGGACCTCACATTCGACGTCAACGTTCGGGCGATGTTCGTCACCACGCAAGTCGCTGGCCGGGCAATGGTTGCCCAGGGCCACGGAACCATCGTGAACATGTCCAGCATGGGCGCCAAGCTGGGATCGCCCAACCAGGCGCACTACGCAGCCTCCAAGGCGGCCGTCATGTCGCTCACCAGAGTCGCTGCGATGGAGTTCGGCCCGCACAACATCACGGTCAATTGCATCTGCCCGGGCTACGTGCTCACCGAACTGGGTGCGGCCACACGCACTGCAGCGATGGTGCAGGCGTGGTCGGACAAGTCGCCGCTCGGCCGTTTGGCCGAGACCAGCGACGTGGCCAACATGGCCCTGTTCCTGGCATCTGACGACGCCAGCTATTGCACGGGGCAGGCAATGAACGTCTCCGGCGGAATGGTGATGCACTGAGGCGCAATGCCCAGGAGGACCACGATGGAACCAACAACGACGACACCGACGCGAAACACTAGGTTGATTGCAATGTCTGATTCAGTGTCCGCCCCGGCGCTGAGTTTCTCGGGGGTCTCGATGGTCTTCCCTGACGGAACTCACGCGCTCAGTGAAACCTCCTTCGATGTCCGGGCGGGTGAATTCGTCACCGTCGTCGGTCCTTCGGGCTGCGGCAAGAGCACGCTGCTACGCATCGCCTCCGGCCTCAACAAGGCCACCACCGGAACCGTGAGCGTCGATCGTTCGCATCTCGGCTATGTGTTTCAGGACCCCACGCTGTTGCAGTGGCGCAATGTGCAACGCAACGTCGAGCTGATGGCCGAGCTCGAAGGCGTGCCCAAAGACGAGCGCCGAGTCCGGGCAACCGAGGCCATCGAGCTTGTCGGTCTGAAGGGTTTCGAGAACAAGTACCCCAAGCAGCTCTCCGGCGGTATGCGCATGCGCGCCTCGCTGGCGCGCTCGCTGGTGCTCGATCCCAAGGTGTTCCTGTTCGACGAACCCTTTGGTGCCGTTGACGAGATCACCCGCGAACGGCTCAACGACGAGGTCATCAGCCTGTTCCAGCGCAATGGTTTCGCCGGGCTGTTCATCACCCACTCGATCAGCGAGGCGGTGTTCTTGTCCACCCGCATCATCGTGATGAGCGCCCGCCCCGGCCGCATCGTCGGCGACTTCACCGTGCCGTTCAGCTACCCGCGCTCGCCCGACCTGCGCTTCGACGCCGCGTTTGCCGAGCTCTCCGGCGAGATCTCCCATGCCCTGAGAGGTGCACACTCATGAGCGACGGGGTTGGCACCAGCATGACCAGCGCGGAACACGCCACCGATCACCTCGACGTTGCGCTCGAGCACTACTCGGTGGCAGACATCGAGGCAGTGCAGCCGCACGCTGCGTCTGCACGGACCGCCGAGTGGAGCCGTCTCGTCGGGCCGCTCGTGATCTTCGTGCTCTTCGTCGCCGCCTGGCACTACATGCACACCGATGGAATGCGCCGGTTCTTCGACAAGCCGGGCTTCCTGCTGCCGGCGCCCGAGACCGTCCTGCACGACTCGTTCCTGAAGCCGCTTGCCCGGGCCAGCCTGCTCAATGGCCTGAAGTGGACCACTCTGGTTGCGCTCCTCGGCCTGGCGATGACCATCGTCATCGGGGTGTCGATAGCGGTCACGATGTCTCAGGCCAAGTGGGTCGAACGCTCGACCTATCCCTACCTGGTGGCCCTTCAGGCCATCCCGATCCTGTCGGTCGTGCCGATCATCAACTCGGTGTTCGGCGGTGGCATCAACTCCCGGTTGTTCGTCTGTGTCGTGATCTCGATCTTCCCCATCGTGACCAACACACTGTTCGGCCTCACCTCGGCTGATGCTGGCCAGCACGACCTGTTCACCCTCCGGGGTGCTTCACGATGGACGCGACTGGTGAAGCTGCAGCTGCCCTCTGCGATGCCGGCCATCTTCACGGGCTTTCGCATCTCTGCTGGTCTGTCCGTCATCGGCGCAGTCGTCGGCGAGCAGTTCTTCCGCAAGGGCAGCAAGCCCGGCATTGGCATCGTGATGGAGCAATACCGCCAGAAGAACCTGTACGCCCAGACCTACGGCGGCCTGCTGCTGGCGGCCCTGCTCGGCATCGTGGTCTTCCTCGTCTTCGGCCGGGTGTCAAAACTCGTCGTCGGCCACTGGCACGAGTCGTCGAGGAAGCCCGACTGACCCCTACCGCGGCGACCCCGCTTAGTTCTTACCCAACCGAGACTGCTTGCAGTCTCACTACCCAGCGTGAACAACCAACAAAGGAGCAATACATAATGCAACACCGACTCAGCAAGTCGCTGGTCGCCCTCTCCGTTGCCACGGGCCTCGCCCTGACAGCATGCGGAAGCGACGCCAAGACTGTCACCGAGCCAACCACGGGCGGCACCACCGCAGCAACCACGGGCGGCACCACCGCAATGGCCGATGTCAGCCTGAAGGGCCTCTGCCCCGACGAGGTCAAGGTGCAGACCGACTGGCTGCCCGAGGCCGAGCACGGCTTCCTCTACAACATGATCGGCGCTGGCTACACCGTCAGCAAGGACAATGCCACCGTCACCGGCCCGCTCATGGCGGGAACGGTTGACACCGGCGTGAAGCTGACCGTCATCTCCGGCGGCGGCGCTTCTGGCTTCTCGACCGACACGGCACTGATGTACAAGGACAAGAGCATCCTGCTCGGCTTCGTGTACACCGACGAGGCGATCCAGAACTCAGAGAAGTTCCCCACCGTGGCCATCGAGTCCGGCTACGAGAAGAACCCGCAGATGATCATGTGGGATCCCGCCACGTACCCAGACGTCAAGGGCATCGCCGATCTCGGCACCAAGAAGGTGAACATCCGCTACTTCGGTGGCGCGGCGTACATGGACTTCCTGACCTCGACGGGCATCCTTTCCAAGGAGCAGGTCGACGGTTCGTACCAGGGTGACCCCAGCCTGTTCGTCGCCGACGAAGGCAAGGCCGCTCAGCAGGGCTTCGGTTCAGCCGAGCCGTACGCATACGAGAAGGAAATCGCTGGCTGGATGAAGCCAGTTGCCTACCAGTACATCAACGATGTCGGTTGGAAGAACTACGCCGAGTCGATCGCGACCCTGCCCGAGAACATCACCAAGTACTCGGACTGCTTCAAGAAGCTCGTACCGATCATCCAGCAGTCGGCCGTTGACTACATCACCACGCCCGACAATGGCAACAAGGTCATCCTCGACGCCGTTGCCGGCTTCGGCAGCAACTTCGGTTGGACCTACAGCGCAGGCACCGCTGCCTACGCAGTCGCGACCATCAAGAAGGACGGCCTCGTTGCCAACGGCGCCGACGGCGTCATGGGCAGCTTCGATGAGGCCCGCGTCACCGACCTCATCGCCAAGGCCATCCCCGTCTACACCGCTCAGGACAGCCCGCCCAAGGCCGGCCTGAAGGCATCAGACATCGTGACCAATCAGTTCATCGACCCGAATATCCATCTCTGATCGATACTGAGCACCGCTGAGTTGTTCACAACTCGGCACGCACTCGAGGGGGCGTCGGCC
>WLMZ01000096.1 GCA_009726095.1 Actinomycetota bacterium | reverse complement strand
GTGCCCCGGCACAACGCCAACTTCTGCGCGCCTCACTTCCTCGACATGTGCCGCAAGCAGGTTCGCAAGGCCATCGACGACTTCGAGATGCTACAACCCGATGATCGCATCCTGATCGCCGTGTCGGGGGGCAAGGACAGCCTGGCCATTTGGGACATGCTCATCGACCTCGGGTATCAGGCCGACGGGCTGTACATCGGTCTCGGTATTGGCGAGTACAGCGACGTATCGGGCCAATACGCGCGTGCCTTCGCGACCGAGCGCGGACTGCATCTGGTCGAGATCTCGCTGCGCGACGACTACGGCTACGACGTTCCAACAGCCACCCGCGCGACGCGCCGGGTTCCCTGTTCGGCGTGTGGCATGAGCAAGCGCCACCTGTTCGACAAGGCCGCTCTTGACGGCGGCTACACGGTGCTGGTCACCGGGCACAACCTCGACGACGAAGCCGCCGTGCTGTACGGCAACACGCTGCGCTGGGAATTGCCCTATCTGGCCCGCCAGCTTCCCACCCTGCCCGCCCGCAACGGCTTCCCAAAGAAGGTGAAGCCGCTCGTACGACTGTCCGAGCGCGAAACCGCGGCCTGGTGCATCGTGCGCGGTATCGACTACCTGGTCGACGAATGCCCGATGGCCGCCGGGAACCGTCACCTCGGGTTCAAAGATGCGCTCAACACCATCGAGACGCAATCGCCGGGAACCAAGACGGCTTTCTATCTCAACTTCGTCGAGAAGGTGGCGCCGCTGCTCAGCGCGTTCGCCTTGGGCGACGATGTCGTACTCGCCCCGTGCAACCGCTGCGGGGCCCCCACCACTGGCGACATCTGCGCGTTCTGCCATCTGGTCGAGACTGCGAGCGCACATGAACCGGTGCCGGTAGAGCTGGTCACCGGAAAAGGAGCGCGTCGGCGATGAACAGAGCATTCGATTACGGGGACCGGGTACTGCTGCTCGACAGCAAGCAGCGCCGATATCTCATCACCCTCAAAGACGGCGGCGAGTTCCACAGCCACAACGGCTTTGTCGCCCATTCGCTCATCGTCGGCCAGCCCGAGGGCCTGTACGTCCAGTCCACCAAGGGTTCGCCGTACACCGCGTTGCGACCCACGCTCGAGGACTTCGTGGTGGAGATGCCACGTGGCGCCCAGGTCATCTACCCAAAGGATCTGGCACCCATCTGCATGCTCGCAGACATCGGCCCCGGCGTCCGGGTGTTCGAAAGCGGTGTCGGCAGCGGCGCGTTGTCCATGACCATGCTGCGCTACGGCGCCGACATCGTTGGCTACGAACTCCGCGAAGACTTCGCTAACCGGGCCACCGCCAACGTGCGCTCGTTCCTCGGCGAGGATGCAATGAGCCGGTATCACGTCCAGATCCGCGATGCATACGACGGCATCGACGAGACCGATTTCGATCGGGTCGTGCTGGACCTGCCCGAGCCGTGGAACGTGGTGCCCCACGCCGAGAAGGCCCTGCGCCGCGGTGGCATCCTGGTGGCCTACACGCCCTCCATCACTCAGGCTGCCCAGGTACGCGAGGCGTTTGCCCGCAGCCACGCCTGGAACGGGGCGCGCACCCTCGAGGTACTGCATCGTGGCTGGCACATCGAAGGCCAGGCGGTGCGCCCCGACCACCGAATGGTCGCTCACACCGGCTTTCTCACCACGGCACGATTCCTCGGCACCCGCGTCGAGAACTCCGCCACACCCGCTGTGCCGAGCGACGTCGAGCACGAACTCGGTGACGACCTCGAGGTCGTCGAGATCGTCGACGGCCTCGAACCCTGACCGGGCCGGCGGCATCGTGAGAGGAACAGCGAAAGGGGCGCCTGAGCGCCCCTTTCAACTGCAATCACATGGTGAAACCTGACGAGCGACTACGGCTCGATGAAGATGCACTCACCGGGGCATTCCTCGGCGGATTCGATGACCGCGTCGAGTTGACCGTCAGGAATGTTGGCCATACCCTCGGCGCCCTGTGCGTTGCCCTTGGCGGTGGCGTAGATGGTGGCGCCTTCGCGCACGTACGCCAACCCGTCATCGAGCAACGTGAACACGTCGGGGGCGATCTCCTCGCAGAGTCCGTCGCCGGTGCACAGATCCTGATCGATCCAGACCTTCATGATGTATGTGTCTCCTTCGGAGGCTGAGAAAGAAGGCTTCAAAAGCAGTGCCCACTGTACACGCGGCCGCCCAAGAAAAACATGTTTCACCAAGCCGTGCCCTGCGATGCTTCGCGTGTAGCTTCGTGACCATCGACAGGAGGTGAACCGGTGGCCGCAGCAGACGACGACACGCCAGATCTCCCTCGCTCTGAGCCCGATGTGCCCGGTGTGCCCGATGTGCCCGATGTGCTCGGTGTGCTCGAAGAGGAGAACGACCATCTTCGCCGCAAGCTCGCCGATTCGCCCAAACGACTGCGCGCCCTCGAGGAGCGATTGCTCGAGACCAAGGGGCAACTGGCCCATCTCACCTCACAGAACGAAAAGCTCAGCTACACGCTGCGCGAGGCGCGCGACCACATCGCATCGCTGCGTGACGAGGTCGAAAAGCTCACCCAACCGCCGGCCGCGTACGGGGTGGTCGTCGGCAAGAACGACGATGGCACGGTCGACATTCTGTCCAGCGGGCGCAAGATGCGGGTCAGCCTGCATCCCGACATCGACCACGAATCGCTCGAACGCGGCGCCGAAGTGGTGCTGAACGAGAGCTTCAGCGTCATCCTCGCCCGCCAGCCCGACACCACGGGTGAGGTCGTGACCATCAAGGAGATGCTCGACGATGGCATTCGCGCCCTCGTCGTCGGCCGCGCCGATGAAGAACGCGTCTGCGAGCTCGCTGATGCCATCCGGGGCATGCACCTGCGGCCCGGCGACTCGTTGCGGATGGATCCCCGCACCAGCATGCTGCTCGAGAAGCTGGCGCGACCCGAGGTCGAGGATCTGCTGCTCGAGGAGGTGCCCGACATCTCCTATGCCGACATCGGCGGTCTCGACGACCAGATCGAACAGATCGCCGATGCTGTCGAGCTGCCCTTCCTGTACGCCGAACTCTTTGCCGAGCATCGCCTACCGGCGCCGAAGGGCATTCTGCTGTACGGCCCGCCGGGCTGCGGCAAGACCCTCATCGCCAAGGCCGTGGCCAACAGCTTGGCCAAGAAGGTGGCGGCGTCCACGGGCGGCGAGAAGGGGCGCAGCTACTTCATCAACATCAAGGGCCCCGAGCTGTTGAACAAGTACGTGGGCGAGACCGAACGACAGATTCGGCTGGTCTTCCAACGAGCCCGCGAAAAGAGCGAGGAGGGCTGGCCGGTCATCGTGTTCTTCGACGAGATGGACAGTATGTTCCGTACGCGTGGCTCCGGTATCAGCTCCGATATGGAGAGCACCATCGTGCCCCAGCTGCTGGCAGAGATTGATGGTGTCGAAGGCCTGCGCAACGTCATCGTGATCGGCGCCACCAACCGCGAGGACCTCATCGACCCGGCCATTCTGCGGCCCGGGCGACTCGACGTGAAGATCAAGATCGAACGCCCCAATCAGGTGGCGGCGCGCCAGATCTTTGCTCAGTACCTCAACGACGAGATCCCCATCGCTGCCGGCGAGTCCGTGCCGACGATGATTGAGCGCACGGTCCAGGAGATGTACCGCGACGACGAATCCAACCGGTTCCTCGAGGTCACCTACCAGAACGGCGACAAGGAGATCCTGTATTACAAGGACTTCGCTTCCGGCGCCATGATCGAGAACATCGTGCGACGCGCCAAGAAACTGGCGATCAAACGACTCATCGCCGGGGGAGCCAAGGGCGTCAGCACCCAGGACATGCTCGACTCCATCAAGCAGGAGTACAAAGAGCACGAGGACCTGCCCAACACCACCAACCCCGACGACTGGGCCAAGATCAGCGGGAAGAAGGGCGAGCGCATCGTGTTCATCCGCACGCTCGTCAACGAGGGCCGGGCCGCCACCGACCTGGCCGGCGGTCGCGCCATCGAGCGAGCGGCCACCGGGCAGTACCTCTAGCTGCCTCGGCGCTATGGTCATCCCATGGCCATCGCCAAGGTGTGCGGTATCGAAACCGAGTACGGGATACAGGTCCGCGGTGCGGAGTCGAACCCCGTTGCGGCATCCAGCGTGCTGATCAACGCCTACGTCAGCGGTGTGCTGCGTCAGGTCGGCTGGGACTTCAACGACGAACAGCCCGGCAACGATGCCAGAGGGTTCAGCTTCGAACACTTCTTTGCTCCCGAGGTGGAATCGCAACTGGTCAACACTGTGCTCACCAACGGGGCCCGCTACTACGTGGACCACGCCCACCCCGAGGTGTCCACCCCCGAGTGCGTGAACGCTCTGGAGGTAGTGCGCTTCGACCGCGCCGCCGAGGAGATCATTCGGGCCAGCATGCTGGCGGCGCGCCGACTGCTCAACGACGGCAGCGAGATCGTGACGTACAAGAACAACTCAGACGGTAAGGGCAACAGCTATGGCTGTCACGAGAACTACCTCGTCGACCGGTCCACGCCGTTCGCCCGAATTGTCAGCCAGATCACCCCGCACTTCGTGTCGCGCCAGGTCTTCTGCGGTGCTGGCAAGGTGGGCAGCGAGCTGGCAGGCACCTCGTCAACAGCTGTGCCGTATCAGATCAGCCAACGCGCCGACTTCTTCGAGGAGGAGGTCGGTCTCGAAACCACGCTGAAGCGTCCCATCGTCAACACCCGTGACGAACCGCACTGCGACGCCCAGAAGTACCGGCGCCTGCACGTCATCGTTGGCGACGCCAACATGAGCGAAGTGGCCACCTACCTGAAGGTGGGCACCACCGCCATTGTGCTGGCCATGATCGAGGACGACCAGATCGGTACCGACCTCACGCTCGCCAATCCGGTGTCGGCCATTCGTCAGATCAGCCACGACCCCTCGCTCACCCGGACCGTGCTGTTGCGCGACGGGCGACGCCTCACGGCGCTCGAGCTGCAGTGGTCGCTGTTCGAACGAGCACGCACCTACGAGCGCAGCCATGGTCTGGCATGTGTCGGCGAGTCGATCGCTTCCGACCTGATGGCGCGCTGGGAGGCAGTGCTCACCGGGCTTGGCACCGATCGCGCCAGCGTGGCCCATTGGGTCGACTGGGTAGCCAAGGCCCGGCTCATCGAGGGCTTCGCCGACCGGCACGGGCTGTCGGCAGATGACGCCAGGCTCAAGGCACTCGACCTGCAGTACCACGACATGCGCGCCGAGCGCTGCCTCGCCAACCGGATGGGGCTCGAGGTCCTGATCAGCCACGACGATGTACGCACCGCGATGACCGAGCCCCCGCAAACCACCCGCGCCTATTTCCGCGGCACCTGCCTGCAGCGCTGGCCCGATCAGATCGTGGCGGCCAACTGGGACTCGATGGTGTTCGACATCGGGCGCGAGCCGCTGCGCAGGGTGCCGATGATGGAACCGCTGCGGGGCACGGCCGAACATGTGGCCGCGTTGTTCGACCAGTGCGCCACCGCTGCCGAGTTGTTGGCTCGTCTGGGCTCGTAGGCTGGCAACAGGAGTTACTGTCACGATGACCGCACGACAAGGGTAGGGAAGCACCGCATGGCCGAGCGCACACAAAAGCAGAAGCCGACACCAGCACGCACCGAGGAAGCCGTCGAGTCCGCCCCGAGCCCTACCGCGCAGGGCGACAAATTGAAGGCCGAACTCGACGACCTGCTCGATGAAATCGACGAGGTGCTCGAGACCAATGCCGAGGACTTCGTGAAGAGCTACGTGCAAAAGGGCGGGGAGTAGAACTCATGCCGATGCCCTTGTTCACACCTGGCAATGACCCGGGCTCCAGCTTTCCCGAACTGCTCCGCCGGGTCGGACTCCAGGCTGTTGCCCCCACCAGCGGCACGCTGGATCTGGGCGTGCCTCACGCCACCACGTGCGTTGCGTTGCGGTACCTCGATGGCGTGGTGATGGCGGGCGATCGGCGCGCCACGAGCGGGAACCTGATCAGCCACCGCAGCATGGAAAAGGTGGTCCAGGCCGACAAGTTCAGCGGGGTCGCCATCGCCGGCGCAGCCGGTCCGGCGATGGAGATGATCAAGCTGTTCCAGCTGCAGCTCGAGCACTACGAGAAGGTCGAGGGATCGTTCCTCAGCCTTGAGGGTAAGGCGAACCAACTCTCGATGATGGTTCGCAGCAACCTGCCCGCCGCCATGCAGGGCATGGTCGTGGTACCCATCTTCGGCGGCTTCGATGTGCTCCGCAACGCCGGGCGGCTGTGGGACTACGACGTCACCGGCGGCCGTTACGAAGAACAAGAGTTCGTGGCAACCGGGTCGGGCAGCCTGCACGCCGGGACCGTCATCAAGATCGCCCACCGGCCGGGTCTCATCCGCGACGAGGCATTGAATCTGGCCTGCCGGGCCCTGTGGGAAGCCGCCGATGCCGATTCCGCCACCGGCGGCCCCGATGCGCTTCGTGGCATCTACCCGGTGGTGGCCACCATCACCGCAGAGGGTTGGCAGCGTGTCGGCGACGACGACCTCGCCGCCCGATACGCCACCATCGCCGCTGAAATGAGGTCACGCACATGAGCATGCCGTACTACGTCGCCCCCGAGCAGATCATGAAAGACCGCGCAGATTACGCGCGCAAGGGGATCGCGCGCGGCCGGGCCATGGTGGCATTGCGCTACGACAACGGCATCGCTCTCGTTGCCGAAAACCCCTCGAACACATTGCGGAAGATCAGCGAGATCTACGACCGGATTGCGTTCGCCGGAGTGGGCAAATACAACGAGTTCGACCAGCTCCGTGTCGCCGGAGTGCGCGCCGCCGACCTCAAGGGCTATCAGTACAGCCGCGACGACGTCGATGCACGCAGCCTGGCCAACGGGTACGCGCAGATGCTCGGGCAGATCTTCACCCATGAGATGAAACCGATGGAGGTCGAAATCCTGGTGGCCGAAGTGGCCCATGACAATGTGAGCGACCAGCTGTTCCACATTCTCTACGACGGCACGGTGATGGACGAACGGCGCTTCAGCGTGCTGGGCGGCGACGCTGATGCGATTTCTGCCCGGCTCAACGAGTCGTGGGCCGAGGGTCTCAGTCTGTCCGCCGCCCTGAAGGGGGCCGTTGGTGCGCTGTCGGGCCCGGATCGCGAACTCAGCACTGACGACCTCGAGGTGGCCGTGCTGTCACGTACCAACGGCCGGCGGTGCTTCCTGCGCCTGTCCGACACCGAGGTCGCCCAACTCCTGGCTGCTTAGGCCGAACGGCTGTGGCGATCTCCATCGATCTCAACGCCGATCTCGGCGAGGGCCTCGGCCCGGGGAGAATGGGTGACGACGCCGCCCTGCTTGGCATCGTCACCAGCGCCAACATCGCGTGCGGCTTTCATGCTGGCGATCCTGCCATCATGCGTCGCACCTGCGAGTTGGCTGCAGCCAACTCGGTCGCCATCGGCGCGCACGTGTCGTACGCAGACCTGACTGGTTTCGGTCGGCGGTTCATCGATGTCGACCCGGTCGAGCTGCGCGACGGTGTCTCGTACCAGCTCGGCGCCCTGCAGGCAATGGCCCGCGCTGTCGGCACCGAGGTGACCTACGTGAAGCCGCACGGCATGCTGTACAACACCATCGTGCATCATCCGGTCCAGGCGCAGGCAGTTGTCGACGGTGTGCGCGCGTGCAGCCAGCTGCCGATCATGGGGCTTTCTGGCTCTGTGGTGCTGCGCCTCGCTGCCGACGCAGGGTTGCGCACAGTGACCGAGGCGTTTGTGGATCGCGCCTACAACGTCGACGGCACCCTGGTCTCACGGCGCCTACCCGGCGCTGTCCTCCACGATGCAGAGGCCATCGCCGAGCGCACGGTACGCATGGTGACCAGTGGTCAGGTCACCGCCGCAGACGGAACCGACATCGGGATCCATTGCGAATCGCTGTGCGTGCACGGCGACACACCCGACGCCGTGCACATTGCTGCGGCGGTGCGCAGGGCGCTGCAGCAGGCCGGCGTGGCCCTGGCTGCCTGTACGGCCTGAACAACCCACGAGCCCACAAGCTGACAATCTGCTTCTACAGCCGACGTAGCCGAGCATGGTTCGCTAGTTTGTCGACATGGAGCGCCGCATCTACGGACTCGAGAACGAGTACGGCGTGACCTGCACACTGCGCGGACAGCGCCGCCTGAGCCCCGACGAGGTGGCCCGGTATCTGTTCCGACGTGTGGTCAGTTGGGGCCGGAGCAGCAATGTGTTCCTGCAAAACGGTGCCCGCCTGTATCTCGATGTCGGCTCGCACCCTGAGTACGCAACGCCCGAGTGCGACTCGCTGTACGACCTGGTCGTGCACGACAAAGCGGGGGAACGAATCCTCGAGAGCCTGGTCGAGTCTGCCGAGCAGCGCCTCCGCGAGGAAGGCATCCGTGGCACCATCTACCTGTTCAAGAACAACACCGACTCCGCCGGCAACAGCTACGGCTGTCACGAGAACTACCTGACCAGGCGGCGCGACGACCTGGGTCACTACGCCGAGATCCTCATTCCGTTCCTGGTGAGCCGCCAGATCTACACGGGTGCCGGCAAGGTGCTGCAGACCGCACGTGGGCCGGTGTACTCCATTGCCCAACGCGCCGAGCACATCTGGGAGGGCCTCTCGTCGGCCACCACCCGAAGCAGGCCGATCATCAACACCCGCGACGAACCGCACGCCGACGCGGAGAAGTACCGGCGCCTGCATGTGATCGTGGGCGATAGCAACATGTGCGAGTACACCACCTTCGTGAAGGTGGGAGCGGCTGCGTGCATGCTGCGGATGATCGAGGACCCGCAGGTGGTGCTGCGCGACATGACCCTCGAGAACCCCACCCGCGCCATTCGTGAGATCAGCCACGACATCACCTGTCGGCGAACGGTGAAGTTGGCCAACGGCCGAGAGGTGAGCGCACTCGATATCCAACGCGAGTACCTCGACCGGGCACTGCGATACGCCGACACCAAGGGCTTTCCGCCGCTCGAGCAAAAGGCCCTCGAGATGTGGGAGCACTGTGTCAGCACCATCGAGAACGACCCGCTGAAGCTC
Organism: Actinomycetota bacterium; assembly: GCA_009726095.1. Taxonomy (GTDB): domain Bacteria; phylum Actinomycetota; class Acidimicrobiia; order Acidimicrobiales; family Ilumatobacteraceae; genus WLMZ01. Next base: position 4,749 of record WLMZ01000096.1, on the reverse strand, counting down.
GACCGCGAGGTCGACTGGGTCATCAAGCACAAGCTCATCGAGGCCTACCGGGCCAAGCACGATCTGCCGCTCGGGCACGCCCAGGTGCAGCTGCTCGATCTGCAGTACCACGACGTCAGCCGCGAACGCAGCCCGTTCTACAAGATGCAGGACCGGGGCATGATCGAACGGATGTGTACCGACGAAGATATCGACACAGCGGTCGACCAGCCTCCCCAAACCACCCGGGCGCGCTTGCGGGGCGAGTTCATCAGGAGAGCAAAGGAGCGCAAGCGCGACTACACGGTCGATTGGGTGCACCTCAAGCTCAACGACCAGGCACAGCGCACGGTGCTCTGCAAGGACCCGTTCAAGAGTCGCGACGAACGCGTCGAGAAGCTGATTGCCTCGCTCTGATCACGATGCGGCCGTGGTGGCACCACTCCTAGCCGTCCAACCGGTACCGTAGGATCTTCATGACCAACGACGAGTCACCAGCGAACCGCACCGACGTCACGCAGACGATCCTCGGCGACCCGCAGCCCCTCAGCTTCGCGCACGGGCCAGGCGAAACATCTGCCTCGGCTGAGGTCGTCTTGGACCGACCGGCCAAACCCAAGCCGCCTGCCAAATCTGCGGCCAAGGCCGTACGCGAGTGGTTGCTCGTCATCGTCATCGCCGTCACCGCTGCGATCTTGATGAAGGTCTACGTGGTACAGCAGTTCTACGTTTCGGGCCACTCCATGGACACGACCCTGCACGACTTCGACCGCGTACTCGTCAACAAGTTGTCCTACGACCTCCACGACCCGCGACGCGGCGACATCGTGGTACTCGAAGAGGCCACGGGCCTGACCCAGCGCGACCTCATCAAACGCGTCATTGCGCTGCCCGGCGAGACCATCGCGATTCGGAGCTGTGTCGTCTACATCAACGACAAGGTGCTTGCCGAGCCGTATCTCGACCCCCGGGTGGTCACTCCCGGCAACTGCGGCGGCGATGTCGAGCCCACCCATGTGCTGGCGCACCACGTGTTCGTGATGGGCGACAACCGACCCGGATCCGGCGACAGCCGTGGCCCGCTCGGTCAGGTCGACTACGAACAGATCGTCGGTCGTGCCTTCGTGGTGATCTGGCCGAAGTCGCACTGGAGCTGGCTGTAGTCCAAGGCGTCCCATCCGAGCGTCATAACAATGGGACGCCCAACTCGGTGCGGTAGGCGTCCATCATCCGGTCCACCCAGTCGCTGTGCACACCGTCGATGCCCATGCGCAGTGCAGGGCGCAGCACGTGGTCGTATTGCAGATCCCACGCAATGGCTGCCAGACCGAACCGGTGAACCAACGACACCAGACCGCCGTTCCAGTCGGTGTGATGCATGTTGACGGCATGAATCCCCTCGCTGGCCAGCGTTGCAGCACGACGCTCGGGCCCCTCCTTCATCTTCACGAGACGCGTGGAGTCGACCAGCTTGGCGCCACTGAGGTGGTCGCGTAGCGGCAGCAGCTTCTGCCACGTTGGGGAACAGAGCCACAGACGTGGAAGCAGTTGTGGCCCGACCTCGCGCACCATCTCGAGGACCGCCCGACCAGTGTCATCGCCCTTGAGGTCGAGCGACAGATGGTATCCCGTGCCGCACTCCTGGATCAGCTCGGCAAGGGTGGGGATGAACGAGGGCAGCTGCGACCGGCGCAGCTCGGTGATGGGACGTCTGCGTAGACGAAGTTTCACGAAGCCATCATGTTCGAGCACGGGCACACCATCGGCCGTCACCCACACGTCGCTCTCGAGCCCCGTTGCTCCCAACCGGAGTCCCAGCTTGAAGGCCTCGATCGTGTTCTCCGGCGCATGGGCGCGTCCGCCCCGGTGAGCGAAGGCGATCGGATGGTCGACCAGTGAGGGAAGCCGTTGCTGCATCTGCGCCATTCTGTCAGGCATCACGTCGTTGTGCACTTGCGACGCTGCGCCTTCGCTTGCGTGGAAACGCCCCCTAGACTCCTCGGCGTGTTCAATCTGTCGGGCAGTGAGCTGATCTTTCTGGTGCTCATCGCGTTGGTCGTGCTCGGACCGGACAAATTGCCCGAGGCGATGCGCAAAGCAGGCAAGGCCTACAACGACTTCAAGAAGATGACCAGCGGGTTTCAGGACGAGATGCGCACCGTGCTCGAAGAACCCATGCGCGAGTTCCGCGAGACAGCGAATCTGGTCAAGGACGCAGCGATGTTCGACCCGAGCCAGGCTGTGCCCGTACAGCCCTCGTCACCCGCCGACAGCTTTCCGCCCAAGCCCCCGAACGTCGAGACCCCAACGGCTCAGCAAGAATCCGATGCAGGGTTGGCAGATGATGTCGCCACCGGCGAGGCACCGTCAGCATGAAGTTGCCCTTCAAGAAATCTGCCATCCCGACGCTGAAGGGCCCGGAGGATCGCATGACACTACGCGATCACCTGGCCGAACTACGCGTGCGGGTGGTGCGGAGCGTGCTGGCGATCGCCCTCGGCGTGTGCATCATGCTTGCGTTCTACGATCAGGTCCTGAAGTTCCTCCTGGGGCCGTACCGCGATTTGTGCGCTCGCAAGCCCGTCGGCTTCTGCGATGGCAAGGTCTATGGCCTCGGCCCGCTCGATGGCTTCTCCACCCGCATCTCCGTTTCGTTGTACGGCGGGCTGCTGCTGGCCTTGCCAGTGGTGCTGTGGCAGATCTGGCGCTTCGTGGTGCCGGGCCTGCACGCCAAGGAAAAGAAATACGCCATTCCGTTCATTGCTTCCACCATTGCGCTGTTTGCGCTCGGTGGGTACATCGCCTTTTGGACACTCGACAAGGCGCTCGAGTTCTTGATTGCCTGGTCGGGATCCGGCGTCGGCCAGGTGTTCCAGGTCAGCAAGTACATCAGCCTGGTGGGCCTGATGGTGTTCGCTTTCGGTATCGGGTTCGAGTTCCCCGTGTTGCTGGTGTTCCTGCAACTCGTTGGGGTGCTCACACCGCAGACGCTGCTCAAGGGTTGGCGTTACGCGATCATGGTCATCTTCGTCATTGCTGCGGTGATCACGCCCTCGGGAGACCCCATTTCCATGCTCGCCCTGGCCGTGCCGATGAGCATCTTCTACCTGTGCTCCATCGTGATCGGCCTCATCATCCAACGCCGCAAGAAGGCCCGGGGCGACGACGAGGATGCCGACGACGAGGCACTCGCAGGGGCGTCCGCCTAAACAGCGTTCGCGCGCGCCACACTGGTGATCGTGCGCGCCGACCGGGCTGATCTGATCGCCCACTACTCCTTTCCTCTCGATCGCTTCCAACTACAGGCGATGGATGCGCTCGATGATGGCTGCTCGGTGCTGGTGGCGGCACCCACGGGGTCGGGCAAGACGGTGGTTGCCGAATACGGCATTGATGTCGCCGTGCGAGCCGGCAAGCGGGCGTTCTACACCGCGCCCATCAAAGCCCTGTCGAACCAGAAGTTCCACGATCTCGTCAGCATCTACGGCTCTGACCGGGTCGGCCTACTCACTGGTGACAACGCCATCAACGGTGATGCACCGATCGTGGTGATGACCACCGAGGTGCTGCGCAACATGATCTATGGCCGCTCCCGGGCGCTGGCCGATCTGGCGGTGGTGGTGCTCGACGAGGTGCACTTCCTCCAGGACACCTACCGCGGTCCGGTCTGGGAAGAGGTCATCATCCACCTGCCCGAGTATGTGCAGTTGGTCTGCCTGTCGGCGACGGTCAGCAACGCGACCGAGTTGACCGATTGGATCAGCACGGTGCGGGGTCCCACCACGGCCGTGGTCGAGGACAAGCGCCCGGTACGGCTCGAAAACCTCTACATGGTGGGCGACAAGAGCAGCGACACGATCCACCTGTTGCCCACTCTGGTGCACGAGCGGCCCAACGCGGTCGCAACGCGGCTCACCGACGAGGGGGCCCAACAGTGGCGTGGTGGGCGGGGACGCCAGAGCGGGCACCCGAAGCGTCGCCTGTTCGCTCCGTCACGCATCGAGGTCGTCGAGCGTCTCGAGCACGAAAGCATGCTGCCAGCGATCTATTTCATCTTCAGTCGCAACCAGTGCGACGAAGCCGCAAAATCCTGCCTCGCGGCGGGACTTCATCTGACAACCTCCGAGGATCGCGAACGCATCAGGGCCATCGTCGACGGCCGCCTGGTCGGTATCGACCCCAGCGACCTGGCCGTGCTCGGGTTCGGCCAGTTCCTCGCCCAACTCGAGGCAGGCATCGCCGCCCACCATGCGGGTATGGTCCCGCCGTTCAAGGAAGTGGTCGAGGCCTGTTTCAGCGCAGGTCTGGTCAAGATCGTCTTCGCCACCGAAACCCTGGCCGTGGGTATCAACATGCCCGCTCGCACCGTGGTGATCGACAAGCTCACCAAATTCACCGGCGAGCACCACGCCATGCTCACCCCCGGCGAGTACACCCAACTCACCGGTCGGGCTGGACGTCGGGGCATCGACGAACTCGGTCAGGCCATCGTGCTGTGGAACCCGTTCACCTCGTTCGAACAGGTGGCCAACCTCGCTGCAAGCCGGTGGTTCCATCTCAACTCTGCGTTCCGACCCACGTACAACATGGCGGCAAACCTGGTGCGCACGTACACCAGCGAACAGGCCCACCATCTGCTGAACCTGTCCTTTGCGCAGTATCAGGCCGATGGCGACGTGGTGCGTCTCGAGACCCGTCTTGCCCGCCGTCAGGCCCAGCTCGCCGATCTGCTCGATGAGGCCCGCAGCCCATACGGCGACATCGATGAGT
>WLMZ01000095.1 GCA_009726095.1 Actinomycetota bacterium | reverse complement strand
GTACTCGACCGATGGAGGCACGACGTGGGTCACCGTGTCGCCCGCATCGCTGGCAAGTCCGATCACCATCACCGGTCTGAACAACGGCACCGCCTACTCGATCAAGGTGCGTCCCGCGGGCGGCACCATCGGGATCCTCCCGGCGACGGCGAAGGCGTCGGCGGCGATGAGCGGTACTCCGGTGTTCGACGGTGCAGGCGTGACCGCGAAGAATGAGACGTCGGTGTACGGCGCAGCGGTGCCGACGGTGGGCTACACCACCACCCTCGCCACCGGTGACTGGGTCGACACGGTGAGTTGCGGTGCATACACCGACAACACCTATGCGACCGCTGTGACGTTGTCGACGAAGCCGGGTACGTACGTGACGCACTGCTCGGGCTCGACCACCTCTGGCCTCGACTCCGACGTCAAGTACTCCGACGGCGTGTACACGGTGACCAAGGCGCCGTTGTCGATCACGGCGAAGTCGTTCACGAAGACCTATGGCGATGTGGTCACTCCTGATGGCAACGACGACTTCACTGAGTCGGGCCTCGTCGGTAGCGACGAGATCGATTCGATCACCCTCACCTCACTCGGTGGCGTCGCCTCGGCGAACGTCGCTGGTTCGGTGTACGCAGTGGTGCCGTCGGCTGCTGTCGGTGCGGCGAGCAAGGTGCTTGCCGACTGGTACACGATCACGTATCACAACGGCACGATCACGGTGAACGCGGCTGCAGCGCTTGCGGTGACGCCCAAGACCCACACGCTCGACCTCGGCGACACATCGCTCGACGCGGCGACGCTCGGCTTCGATGTGACTGGCTTCGTGAACAGCGAGACCTTCGCGACCACCGACTACACGGCGCCGACGTGCGTGGTGTACCAAGGTGTGACGCTCAAATCACCGCCCTACTCGACGCTGACCGCAGGGGTCTACACGATCAAGTGCTCGGGCGGTGCTGCCTCGAACTACTCGACCATCAATTACAGCGAGGCGAAGTTCGTCGTGAAGTCAGCGAACGTCGATGTCGTGGCCGAGAGCCCCTCGAGCACCTATGGCTCCTCGCCGATCAGCGACACGGGCTACGAAGTTGCTGGCGAGCTGAATGGCGCAACGGTGACGTGCAGGGCGTACACCGACGGCACCTACGCAGTGGAGGTGACGGCCGCGACCGAGCCCGGCACGTACGTCACGCACTGCACCGGACCGAGCGACAACGGCACACCGGACTTCACGCCGATCGGCTACGTCGACGGTGAGTACACCGTGGAGAAGGCGCCGCTGACGATCACGGCTTCGTCGTTCACCAAGACCTACGGCGAGACGTTGACGCTCGACGGCGACGACAGCAACGGATCGGCCGACTTCGCGGTGTCGGGCCTGCAGAACAGCGACAGCGTGATATCGGCGACCCTCACCAGCTCAGGTGACAGTGCGACGGCGGGAGTGTCGGGCTCCACGTACAACATCGTGCCGTCAGGTGCGTCGCTCGACTGCGAGTGCGAGCTCACCGACCTGTACGACGTCACCTACGTGAACGGCAAGATCACGGTGAACAAGAAGTTGCTCACCGTGACAGCCGACGATCTGAACCTGCAGGTAGGCGCGGCGGTGCCGAGTTCGTACGACTTCACGATCACTGGTTGGGAGAACGGCGAGGACGACGACACGAACCTGCCTGCCGGCTGGGTGGCGCCGACATGCGAGTCGAGCTTCAACTCGACGACCCCGATCGGCACGCCGGTCGACATCACCTGCTCGGGTGGTTCGTCCGACGACTACGAGTTCGAGTTCGAGCAGGGCAGCGTCAGCATCGGCAACCCCGAGGTGACGGTCGAGAATACGACGAAGCCGGCGTACGAGACGTCAGGTGCCACGGCGAACGTGGCGTTGAAGGCCACCATCACTAACTGGGCGCCGGGGTGCAAGGTCACGTTCACGCTTTCACCGTCGGTCGGTACGGCATCTCCGTACACGGTGTACACGACGGCGTCGAACGATGTGTCGGTGTCGGCGAACCTTCCGGTGGGTGTATACGACGTCACCACGTCGGTGAGTGAGGGCTGCGAGGGTGACGCCGACACGACCGGCATCGTCGCCGTCGCGCCGATCGGTCCTGGTGGGGTCGCACACGTCGACACCTATGGAACGCGCTACCGGGATTCGTTCACAGGCAAGACGGTGGTGCTCGACATGGAGTGGCTGCGCAAGTCGGTGCGCACGAAGAACCCGACGACCGGGCTGTATGAGTCGTCGTATGTGAACGTCTCGTACTACAACTGGTCGATCTACGGCACCAAGCAGTGGCGCATCGCGTCGAAGCCATTCGCTGGCACGGTGACGTTGGGTGACGGCGACACGCAATCAGCGACGGTGAGCACGTGGGGTCGGATGGACTGCCCGACCGGTATGTACCCGGCGGGGAACGTGTCGATCTGTTCCGCTGTCATCAACATCGTCATGTTGCAGGAGTGGGTCTTGACCGGTTCGTCGAGTGGCTACTGGCGCAACGTCGGCGAGGTGCTCATCGTCGAGAAACTCGCCGAAGGCTTGTGGCCGTACCGGTGCGCGACGCTGGCGTGCAAGATCCCGCTGCCCGACTACGTGAGTTTCCAGATGCGACCCGTGCCGGGCTCGGCCACGCCGACGGTGATCCCTGTCGGTTTGCCGGGCAGCACCGACTGGACGAGGGTCACGTACGGCGAGGTTCTGCACAAGTAGACGATCGGTCGAGCGCGTGCTCGACGGCTGCCCTCTGGCCAGTACGTGTTCGCTTTCGAGTGTTGCGTTCACCTTGTGCGCAACACTCGAGGGTGTTCGTACCGCCCGGCGCCTCGATTTCGCATGGCCTCCGCCGATGAGTGCCCGGGGCAGGGTTCGAACCCGCACCCTCTTGCGAGGAGGGGGTTCAGTTCGACTGATTCGTGCCGGGCTGTGCTGTCGCGTATCGGCCAGGCCTTCTGAGCTGCCCGGATTGCTACCCGACTGTCCGTCGAGTGCCTGGGGATCGTGCCGATTCCGGTCGGTCCCGTGACACGGATGTGACACGAGTTTCCGTTGTTCGAAGCAACAACTTGGCCCTATTGGCCGGGTCCGAATGGCCGCCAGAACCGAAGCTGCCCACTCATGGTCATTCGACCGTCAGTGATCCGCCAGCGGGACGTTCGCGAGTGCCTTCGGGGACACCTCATCACGAGTAGGACGCCAGTTCTATGCCCGCTTACACGGGTGACCGCGAACGTGCTTGCCGCTGACTCCTACACCACGTGATGGGGCTCACCCCACAACTCGGCTTGGCCGGGCAGTTAGCCGCAGTTGGTGGCTCAGCGACCCTTCAGTTTATTGGTGCCCGGGGCGGGGTTCGAACCCGCACCCTCTTGCGAGGAGGGGGGTTTAAGCCCCCCGCGTCTGCCAATTCCGCCACCCGGGCCGCTACGGGTCACAGGTTAGAGCAATGCCAGCGCAGGGAGGCGCCGAGTGCGCTCAGGCGACCGGAGCGGACGACGAACGGCGACGCACCAACAGCAGCACGACACCAAGGGTCATCAGGGCGACACCCATCACCAAGGTGACACTGATACCAGACGAACCGGTGGCCGGCAGGTTGGCGCCGGATCCACTGAGCGCCGAGGTGGTGGGTGCAATGGTCGTTGCAGGAATCGTCGTTGCAGGAATCGTTGTTGAACTCGTGGTCGTGACCTCACACGGGTCGACCACACCCGGCTGCAACGGGACAGTGTCGCACGGATTGCAGGGCGGGAGGGTGGTCTCGGCCGCGCCGGTGACCGTGATCGGAGCGCAGGGATCGCAGGGCGGCAAGGTGTCGATCACCACGGCAGCGATGGCCACTGGGGCAACGGTGTCACAGGGCGGCGGACCCGCACCAACGGAGACGGGGCTGCTGGACAGGCCGCCGAAGGCGAGGACTGCTCCGAACAAGATGACCAGGATGGGCCCGAGGCGCTTCATCGCACACCGCTTTCCGAGTTGGTAGGAGTTGTCGAGAATGTATCAGATACTCAACTAGTCTGTGTGTTGTGGCTACGGCAACGCTCGATCGACCGCGCCGGCTGGTGGCGGGCCACCTCGACGGATGGCTGGTCGGCTGGTTTGCTGTCGCCGCGTGGGTGGTCCTGTGGGTTGCCGAGCGCCGAGGGTTCTCCGTGGCTCGTCTGGATGGGCCCTTCTACTGGGTCGTGCTGGCGACCAGCGCGATGCATTTCGGGATCTCGTATCACCTGGCGTATGCCGATGCACGGCGCACGGTGCGCAGTCGGCCCATCGTCTTGGTGGTTGCCCCCGTGGCCCTGGGGATCGTGCTCACCATCGCCATCGCCGTGGCCCTGAGCTCTGGAAGCGACTCGCGGCGCGGGTTCACCAGCGCGTTGCTGACCTCGGTGTACCTGCTGACGATCTGGCACTACATCAAACAGGCCTACGGCATCGCCCGACTCGGGGCCGCCTACGCGAACATCTCGCTGACCATCAGCGAGGTGCGGATCCTGCGCTACGGGCTCTATCCGTTGTGGCTGATGAGTGTCGCCAAGCTGCTGACACGTGGCCGCGGGTTCAGCTTCTCCGGCTACCGCATCGGTGCCGAGATCCTGCCGGGCGAAGTGCTCAGTGTGATGCGCATCATCGCCATCCTGTGCGCGGTGCTTGTTGCTGGCGTCTTCGCGGGCCTTGCCCGCCGCAGCGGCGGATGGCCACCCGGGCTGATGCTTGCCCCGTACGTGGCATCGTTTCTCTGGCTCGGGATACCGCTGACCTACTCCAGCGCAGGCCTACTGCTCGGGGTGTTCCATGCGACCCAGTACATCGCCTGCGCGCATCGCGCCGAAGCTGCCGTGGCCCGCACCCAGCACGAACCGGCCAATCTCAGACGCTGGCTCGAGATCTTCGGTGGCGCCGTGTGCGGTGGTTTGCTGCTCACCACTTGGGCACCGCAGGCACTCAATCGCGCCTACGTGGGCGGCGGGGAGCCGCTGCTGTTCTCTGCCGCCTTCTTCGTGTTCTTGAACCTGCACCACTACATGGTCGATGCCGTGATCTGGCGCTCGAAGGGTGAACTGGTGCGGGCGATGGTGGCCTGACAACACTCCCCGCAAGACCCTGCCCGGAAGACCCTGCCCGCAAGACCCTGCCCGGAAAACCCTGCCCGGACTACGCCACCCGCGTGCGGGCTGGCGTTGCTTCGAACCCGAGGACCTGCCACAGATCGGCACGAAGCCGATCCGCCTGCGGCGGGGCAAGTCTGTTGGCGACGATGACACCTTCGACCATGTCGGCCAGCACCGCCGCCCACGGGCGACCGCGTAGCTTCACCGAGACCACCACCCTGCCGGCATGGCGACGCAACGAACGATCGACACCGACGATGCGCGGCGGACAGCGATAGCTGGGTCCGACGAGGCCCAGCCGCTGCGCCTCGCGGGCGAGCGAACGTGCCGCCTGGGCGAATTCGATGGTATTGCCGGACTGCATGCCTGCACGATGACACAGGGGTGCGCGAACGTTCATCGGCTGGCGAGGAGCCGGGCTCCGCTGCGCCGTCACACGTCGTCGGTAGTGTCACCGATGTGAGCGATCAACACACCTCGTCCGTCGTCCTCACGCCGGCACAGCAATCAACGCTGACCATGCTTCGCCGCAGCGGCGAACCACTGGTCTTCGGTGAGGCCTTCGTCAACGACCTGCGCGACGAAGCCAACGAGGCCTTCGCCCACTTCACCGACCGGCTCAACGGCAACACCATGTTCATCACCAAGCACACACTGGGCAGCCTGTTCGACTGCGAGGCGCACTACCTGGCACCCGACGAGTTCGAGTGGACCCCCGCCCGCGCCAAGGGCCAGGTGTCGCACCGGGCCATCCAGCTGCTCATCAACTGGCGCGGCGAGCCGGTGCCCAGCGATCTGGTCGACGACGCCGTCGCCCGGCTCATCAACGAAGAACGCGGTCTGGGCATGTGGCTGGAATCCATCGGCCCGGCCGACGAAGCCGACCTGCGCGCCCAGGCATGCGACCTGGTGACCAAGTTCATGGAGTGCTTCCCGCCGCTCGACCCGCGGTCGCGGCCGGTCACCGAATCGAGCACGCAATGGCCTGTCGATGGGCCCATCCTGTTGCGCGGTCGGAGCGATCTCACCATCGGCCGCCCGGTTGGACGCGAGAGCCGCAAGCTGATCGTAGATCTCAAGTCCGGGCGCGTGGTGGCGCGCCACCGCGAAGACCTTCGCTTCTACGCACTCGTCGAGACATTGTCGCGCCAGGTGCCACCGCGGCTGTTGGCAAGCTTCTATCTCGACGCCGCCCAGGCCGTGACCGAGGACGTGACCGAAGGACTCCTGCGTTCGGCGCTGCGCCGAACGCTCGATGGCATCAACGCGCTCATCGAGCTGCAGGTCGAGGATCGCCCCGCCACAAAGTCACCGGGCGCGTCGTGTCGCTGGTGCCCACTCGCAAGCACATGCGCTGAGGGTCAGGCGTATCTCAGCGCCGACGACGACCCCAACCGCTGAGCCCAGCCCGCTGAGCCCCGGCCGCTGAGCGTCAGGAGATGACGACGACGGGGTCGCCGATCTTCAGCCAGTTCCAGATCTTCACCGAGTCGTCGTAGAGCACACGGATGCACCCCGACGACGCACCGCGCAGTTTTGCGGTACCCACCGAATCAAGCGGCTGCACGTATTCGCCGTTGGCGTACTTGGGGATGCTGTGGAACGCGATGCGTGCGCCCTGATACTTGCCGTGGGTGAAGGCCACGAAGTGCGTCATCGTGGAGTACCGACCGGTGAGATTGGACGACGCCTTGAGGTCCTTTGCATACACCTTGTAGGTGCCGGGATCGGGCTGGGAGTTGGCACCGGTCATCGGGAAGGTGTCGGCAACATGGCCATCGTTGCAGAGCCATGCCCGCTGATGGGCGCGATCGACCACGGCCGAGTGTCCGTGATCAACGCAGCCGTTGTCGACCGGGGCCGTCGTAGCCGCCGGGGCAGCGGTGGCAGCGGCAGCAACGGTGGCCGCAGGATCGCTGCCGATCGGTTCGATGACTTCCGGCACGCTTGTGGGGGTGGCGGCCACTGATTCACCGGCGATACCCGCCTCGGTAACGATGGGCGACGCATTGCTCACCGACGGCGAGCCGCCTCCGACCAGACGGGCGCCGAGCACCAGCAACACAAAGCCTGCCAAGGTCGCCAGCAGGATCCGGTACTCGCGTCGCATGGACACTGAGTGTATTGGGCTTCGTCAGCGACCGTGGGTCGTCATCACGGCGACCGGCACGCCGAGACCGGCCGTGTCGCGGAACGACGAGATGCGCCGACCTGGCTGCACTGCATCCTTCGGTGGCGACATCACCTCAGCCCCCAGGCTGGCGAACATTGCGTCGATGTCGCCCACGTTCAGCGCCAGTCCCCAAAACGTGGCCTGATGCACCGCGATCTCGGGGTACGTGACGACCTCCACGATCAGTTCCCCCAGACGGTGGAAACCCTGGCGCAGTGCGCCGACCTCGCGGATGCGCTTCAGTGGGGCACCCGTGGCTGCGGTGATGGCCGCGCAGGTGGTTTCCAGGTCGGGGGTGTAGATGACCACGTGATCGATACCAATGGTGCCGTTCGGGTGCACGGCCGGCAGACGGGTGTCATCGGGCGGATCGCCATGCGTGGTGCGTAACCCATCGATCAACGCGACGCCGGGATCGGGTGCATCAGCCAGTTCCCATGTCTCGATGCCGATCGCCTGTGGCGCGGCGCCGATGAGCCGAAGTTGGATGCCCCCAAGGCGCATGAGCCCGTCGCCATCGACAGCGAAACCGGCCCGGCGCCACGCATCGGCATCGGCGGCCACGACGAACGCTGCCACGGTGGTCATGATGGCACCCCCAACTGCCAACTGAAGAACGACAACACGTCGGCGGCTTCATCGACCCGCTTGCTGGCAGGCTTACCCACGCCGTGGCCGGCGCGGTCCTGCTGGGTGAGCAGGATCGGTCGGTGCTCCTGCGACGCCGATGCCCATTGCAGTAGCGCAGCCATCTTGCGGGCGTGTAGCGGATCGACGCGGGTATCGGACTCGGCCGTGGTCAGCAGCACCGCCGGGTAGTCAACGCCCTCGGAGACGTGGTGATACGGCGAGTAGGCGTAGAGCCACGCGAACTCATCGGCCACGTCGGGGTCGCCGTATTCATCAGTCCACATCTGCGCGATCAGGAACCGGGGGAAGCGGACCATGTCGAGCAAGGGCACCGCACACCACACGGCAGCGCACAGGTCGGGGCGTTGCGTCAACGCCACACCCACCAACAGGCCCCCGTTGGAGCCACCTGCGATCGCCAGGCGATCACGGCTGGTCAGGCCCGACGCCACCAGGAAGTCGGCGGCTGCGTGGAAATCGTCGAACACGTTCTGCTTGGTGTCACGACGGCCGGCGTGATGCCACTCCTGCCCATGTTCGAGACCGCCGCGCAGGCCAGCGATGGCATACAGACCGCCGTTCGCGCACCATGCCGCAATCGTGGGCGACCACACGGGGGTCTCGGAGATGGCGAAACCGCCGTAGCCGGTGAGGATGGTGGGTGTGTCGGTCGACGGCACGACATCACTGCGATGCACCAGGAACAGCCCAACGGAGGTGCCGTCGAGCGACGGGTAGGTCACCTGCCGTACCGTGAGCGCCGGCACCGACGAATCGGGAGCCAACGCAGGGGCCCAACGCACCACATCGGCGGAGCCCGAGCAGCGGTACAGGGCTGCGGGCGAACCGAACCCGGCAACGGTGACGAAGGCCGTCGGTGACGACGCATCGGTGGTCAGCCCGGAGATGGAGACGATGCCGAAATCGGGGGCACCACCGGCGACACGGCCGTCGGGCAACCATCGCTCGAGCCGGTCGACGGCGCGTTCGGTGACCAGCACCAGGATCTCGTCGCCGCACGCTGCAGCATGGGAGATCACTCCTGTCCCTTCGGGCACGACCGTGCGCCAGTTGGCGATGCCCGGTGATGCCAAGGCCGCCATGACCACCCGACCGCGTGGAGCGTCGACAGTGGTTGCCATCAGCAGTTGGTCACCCATGACCGAGAACGACGTGGCCTGGTCGGTACCCGCAACGGCTACGGACCACGTGTTCGCGACCCGATCGAGCACGAAGCCATCGACGCGGGTCCAGCCCACGCTCACCGTCACCAGGACGAACCGTCCGTCGGCCGATGCCTGCACATCGGGCCACGATTGTGGCATCGAGGCGTCGCTCCAGATCACCTCGTCCAGGGCGGGATCGTCGCCGAGCAGATGGAACATGACGCGTCGGTTGTACTGATCGCCGGCGGGATAGGCCGTGTAGTAGAAACCGCTGGAATCAGCAAGCCATGCCACCGAGGCCGCACGGGTATCGGGAATGGAGTCGGCCAGGTGGGCGCCGGTTGCGACGTCGAGCACGGCGAGCGTGCTGTGCTCGCTGCCCGCATCGCTGGTGCCGTACGCAATCAGACGGCCATCGCACGAGGGCTCGAACCAATCCAGCGCCGTTGCCGAGTCGGCCGAGCTCGCAGCGGGATCCACCAGGGTGCGCGGCGCCGCAGTGGCATCGGCGGCCGAACGCAGGACCAGCGCATACTGCTCGGCCCCGGGTGAACGCTCGAGGACGAACAGCTGGTCACCACGGATCTCGGCAGCCAACACCACCGGAAGGCTCGTGAGCGCGACAAGGCGCCCGTGCCACCAGCCACGATCGGGCCGGGCATCGAGCGCCTGACGAGTTCTTGCGTTCTGCAGTGCTACCCACTGTTGGGTGGGCATCGATTCGGCGTCTTCCAGCCATCGGTACGGATCGTGTACCGAAACGCCGTGAACGACATCGGCCACCACCTGCCTGGGGCACGGCGGCGGCAGGGGAACCGTGGAGTTAGCCACGCCCCATGTTGGGACGCTTACCGTGGTTCGCCTTTGAGCGGCGCATCTTGGCCTTACGCTTCTTGGTCTTCTTCGACATAGGTAACAATGCTATCGGGCGGGATGCACGGCTCCCACCCCGCTGCCGGAGCTGGCACAAGTCAGTGCGTGTGAGTCCACGCCAACAGGTCGTCGGCGGACCAGGTGTTGATGATGCGCTCGATCGGCACGCCACGCTCGGCCGCACGGTCACAGCCGAATAGCTGCCACTCCAATTGACCGATTGCGTGGGCGTCGGAGCTGATCGAGAAGTGACAGCCGAGAGCAATCGCTCGGTCGAGCATCGCCCGGGGCGGGTCGAGCCGTTCGGGTCGACAGTTCAGCTCGACCGCGGTGCGGTTGTCGACGCACGCCGCGAACACCCGGTCGATGTCAAAGGACGATTCCGGTCGCTTCCCGATCAAACGCCCTGTGCAATGACCGAGGATGTCGACATGGGGCGAGCGGACTGCGGCGACCATCCGCTCGGTCATGCGGTCGTGGTCCATGCGCAGCTTGCTGTGCACGCTGGCAACCACGACATCGAGTTGGCCGAGCATGTCGTCATCGAGATCGAGCGATCCGTCCTCGAGTATGTCCACCTCGATACCGGTGAGGATGCGGAACGGGGCGAGCCGTTGGTTCAATACCACGACGTCGTCGAGTTGGGCAAGCACGCGATCGCGCTGGAGACCGTGGGCGATGGTCAGTCGGGCGCTGTGGTCGGTGAGCACGATGTAGTCGTGACCCAGCGAATGGGCGGTGCGTGCCATTGCCTCGATGGTGGCGCCACCATCGCTCCAACGCGAATGCAGGTGACAGTCACCACGGAGCGCGTCGCGATACCGCTGACCATCGGGCGTGATCGGGACCCGGGTGCGCTGTTCGAGCGTGTCGAGGTAGGCGCTCTCGCCCGCCAACGCCTGCATGATCACCGTTGCCGAACTCTCGCCGATGCCGTCGAGTTCGGTGAGCGTGCCGTGGGCGGCCCGGTCGGCGATCTGCTCGGCCGGCGTGCTGCGCACGACATCGAGAGCGCGCACAAACGCCTTGGTCTTGAACCCGATCTCGTTGGCGCGGTCGAGGCAGTGCACGACTCGCTCCAGGGCCTCCACCGGCGTCACGCAAGTCAGCGTAACCATTCGACGAACGCCCTGCATCGAGCCGTCGAACAGCGACGCGCCCGCGCTTGTCCACAAAGAACAGCAATCACCATCTAGTGTCGGCGCCTTCAGCCGTCATCGATGCCGGCGCATGAGGGGATTATTCAATGGATTGTCAGCTACCCACAACGGGCGCCAGTAGTTGGATGCTCGTCGCATCCGCCATGGCGCTCATCGCATTCGGCGTCTTCGCCGTCATCGCCTCGAAGCGCGGGCACCGCGTCCATGGCGTGATGGCAGTCCTGATCCTGTGCGTCCTTACACTCGGCGCATTCACCGCCAATGATCGGGCCGACGCCGCAGCCTGCAACGAGTCGAACGTTCCGGTGCCGACCACGACGGTTCCCCCGACAACGACAATTCCCGCAACGACCACCACCACGACGCCCGAGCCGCCGCTGACGGTGCACTTCACGATTTCGTGCGACACCACATCGAGCCCGAACCAGCTCACCTGCACTGATTTCTACTTGTCGCACCCCTCCGGCTACATCGATGGTGGCGGTTTCACCGGCACGACCGCCACTGGTGATGTTGCCCCGGGCACGGTCATCAACATCTCGGGCAGCTTCGACCTGGTACTGGTCGATGACGGCGGCGCCAGCTGCGTCGACAATTCCGACGCAACCTTCGACTGCACGATCAACTCGGACACCGACATCATCGCGGCCAAGCCGATGCCGATCCTGAATATGACCGCACTCTGCACCGGACCAACAGGCTATTTCTGCAACGAGCCAGTCATCACCGGTCTCACCGACTCGAGCACCGATGGCACACCGGGCATGGGGACCGTCTTCAACAACACAACCGCTGGCGGACAGGTGTACCCCGGCGATCAGTTCACCATCACCGGCAACTTCGACACGGTCATCGACAGTGGTGTGGCCACCTGTGACGCGGTGAGCGTTGGCAGCCCGTCAACGGTGGTCTGCACCGCTGGAATCGAGTCCGGCGGCATCCTCAATGACATCGAGCTGGGTACGGTCCAGCAGACCTGACGGCCGTCTAGGTAACCCAGCGTATTGCACGAACATTGATCCCTCCAGCACCCATTTCTGGATGTTGGGGGGATCTCTCTTTTCGCCGGGTTACACACCCTGTCCGAGAAGGACCCGGGCAAGCCGGTCGCGCCGGTACCCTGAGAGCCGTTATGGAACGTTTCGGCCTGGTTGGCCTTCCGAATGCGGGCAAGAGTTCGCTGTACAACGCCCTCACGGGAGGCGGTGCGCTGGCAGCGCCGTATCCGTTTGCGACCAAGGACCCCAACATCGGTGTGGCCAAGGTGCCTGATACCCGCGTCGATCAGCTCGCCGTGATGAGCAAGACCAGAACCCTGGTGCATGCATCGGTGCAGGTCGTCGACATCGGCGGCCTGGTCGAGGGCGCCAGCAAGGGCGAAGGCCTGGGCAACAAGTTCCTCGCCAATATCCGCGAGGTCGACGCCATCGTGTTCGTGCTGCGCGCCTTCGAAGACGGCGATGTCACCGGCCCCGACGATCCGCTCGAACACCTGCGCATCGTCGAGATCGAGCTGGCACTTGCCGATCTGGAGACCGTGGAGAAGCGGCTCAATCAGGCCATTCGCGCATCGAAGCTCGACAAGACACTCGGCGACGAAATCGCCGCGCTCGAAGCGGCCAACGAGGCGCTCAGCAACGGCCGCCCGCTCTACCGAGCGGGTTTGAAGCCCGAGTTCCGCGAGACGCTGGCACCGCACTTCCTGCTCACCAACCGGCCCGTGCTGGTCGTGGTGAACGTGGGCGAGAACGAGCTCGACCGCATCACCGAGATCGAGGACCGCGTTCGTGCCGAGATGAACGACGCCGGCGCCAACGTCGAGGTCATCGGCATGTGCGTGCAGCTCGAGGCCGAAGCCGCCACCATCGTCGATCCCGTCGAGCGCGCCGAGATGCTCGAGGGCTTCGGCCTGGGCGAGGGCGCACTGTTCCGTATGGTGCGCAGCGCCTATCACCTGCTCGGTCTGCGCACCTTCCTGACCACGGGCGAAAAAGAAACCCGCGCCTGGACCTTCCGTGCCGGGGCCAAGGCACCCGAATGCGCCGGGCGCATCCACAGCGACCTGCAGCGTGGATTCATCCGCGCCGAGGTCATCCAGTGGGACGAGCTCATTGCGCTCGGTTCCTGGAGCAAGGCCAAAGAGGTCGGCAAGCTGCGCGTCGAGGGCAAGGACTACGAGTTCGTCGACGGCGACGTCACCGAGTTCCGCTTCAACGTGTAGCAGGGCTTTCGCGGGCTGGGCTCGCGTGACGCGACTGCTCTGACCAGGTCGTTCGCGTCTGTTGCTGTCCACCGAGTGGGCCCGAGTCCGCAGAAGCTGCGTACTTTCTGCGTACTCGCGACGTGTTGCTGAACACGCGACTGCACGCGCGATCGCGATGGTTCGGGACGACGACGTCGACCACCCGAACGAGATCCAGGACGATGTCGGTCGACGTCAGTGGGCGTTGAACTCGATCAGCTCGTAGACAAGCCCACCCGCGACCGAACGTCCGCATTCCCCGCAGACCAGCGCACCGCTCTCTTCGGTGAGTGCGTGACCATCGGCGGGGCAGAACCACTGCACTCCCCAGTTGACGACTGTCTCGGGTCGCTCTGCGCGATCGACTGCCGGGGCCGCGACGATGGCCTCAAGCTGAGCCCGAGCATGCTCCGCAAGGTCGGCACCCGTCGAGGCACATACAAGGAGCGCGCCTCGCTGCACCATGGACGACCCGCATCGTGTG
>WLMZ01000094.1 GCA_009726095.1 Actinomycetota bacterium | reverse complement strand
TGCCGTTGCGTGAGTTGCCACCATCGCGTCCTTCGACGGTGTGCTTCGCGTAGCCGAGGTGGCCGTCCATCTCACCCTCCAACCCGGCCTCAAGGACGCGTTTGGTCAGATCCCCCAGCAGGCCACCCGGGCCGGTCAACTTCACCCCCTCGGCCTTGGCGCGATCGACGAGCTGCTGCGCGAGCTCCTGGTCCACAATTCCTTGATCGGACATCGGTCCTACTCTCCGGCGAGCCATCGCTCACCTTCTCAGACCAGATTCCAGTTACACCGTCTTTCCGACACTCCGCATCAGCGGCCTCACCGCCGAAGGGACCATCTGGTCGAAGAAGGCGAACCAGGTCGTCACGTTCAGCGCCTGCGATGCGTGGCGCAACACCGACAATGCGGTCAACCCGGCTCAATGCGCGACCACCACGAGAGGCGTCGGGACGCTCGCCCCCGTGGCCCGCGCGGCGATCGTGACCGCTGGCGCCGCGCCTCGGGCGTCGGTGACCGATCCCTTCCCGGGCCAGCACGTGCAGCGTGACGTCTCCGGGAAGATCGCGGTCGGCGCCTTCGCCGAGTCCTCGGTGGCGCTGCAGAGCGTCAGCGTGCTCGTCGACAACGCGCTGGCCGGCACGGTGACGCTCGTCGCCGGCAGCCTCATGTTCGATGGCGTGATCGGCGCCACCGCCACGGCGGGAACGCACACCGTCACGATCGAGGCCGTCGACACGGCCGGGGGCACGGTCACCTCGAGTCAGGTGAGTGTCTTCGTCGACGTCACTGCACCGACGGTGACGCTGGGCTCGACCAGCTTGGGGCTCGACGACAGCTGGGGGGTCGGCACGAACGTGCTGATCGTCAACGGCACCGTCGACGACGACGGCGTCATCGTCGCCGTCCAGACCAGGGTGGGCGACGGGCAGTGGCGGGACGTCATCTTCGACCAGGCGGCCAAGACCTGGTCCGGTGCGTTGAAGGTGCTCAACCCCGACGGCAAGAACCTTCCGGTGTCGGTCCGGGCATTCGACAGGTCGGGCCGTCAGAGTGAGCTCGGCGGCTCGTTGACGGTCGACTTCGCGCCTGTTGGCTCCACCCGCGCCGAAACGACGTTGGACCTCAACTCCATTGCCCCGCCGTTCAACTTCACCGGCACCAAGGGAACGAAGGACCTCAACGGGTTCACCTGCTCGCTCGACGGCCAGCCGGGGCAGGCCTGCGCCAGCGGATGGACCGTCACTGGTCTCGCCGCCGGAACCCACCGGTTCGAGGTCGCCGCCGTCGACGTCGACGGCCTTGCCGACCTCACACCCGCCGTGCGGGAATGGACGGTCACCGCCAGCGGACCCCAGGCTGTCATCACATCCGGCCCTGACCCTACGACCGACCGGCGCACCGCAACCTTCGCGTTCGGGCTGACCGGAGCGACGTTCCAGTGCGCCCTCGACAGCGGAGCATTCGCCTCGTGCGTGAGCCCCGTCACGTACACCGACCTCGCCGACGGGACACACACCTTCCAGGTCCGCGCGCTCCGCGACGGGACCACCGGAACAGCGGTGTCGTTCGGATGGCGCGTCGTCAACACCGCCCCCGTTGCCGTCGACCAGAACGTGATCGTCAGGCCTCCTGACTACGCGGGGCGCGCCGTCACCTTGGTGGCACGCGACGTCGATCCGGTCTCCTACCGCATCGTGAAACAGCCCGAGCACGGCTTCCTCGAGGGCACGCCACCGAACGTCACCTACGTACCGTTCCGCGGCTACGCGGGCCCCGATCGATTCACCTTCGAAGCCGACGACAGCCAACTCGTCTCCGGCGTCGGCACCGTCGACGTGCTCGTCGGGAAGGTGCCGGCGACGCTGACCTACACGGGCACGTCAGGGCTGGTGTCGGCGACGTCGATCACGCTGTCAGGGTCGGTTTCGCCGAATGGGTGCTCGGCGGCCGGGATCACCTACAAGGTGAACGATGTACCAGCTCAGGGCGGTGGCTACACGATCACGGCCGGCAACCTGTACGAGATCGAGATGAGCTACAGCGATCCGAACTGCGAAGCGCCTGCGGTCTACGCCGTCGTCCTCGCCGGCTCGACGGCTGCCGTTTCCAATGGTGGAGGCCAGTACAGGGTGTCAAGCGTCGGCACGATCAACTTTGGCTACACGGTGCAGGCGAACGAGTACAAGACCAGCTCGACGCAGGTATCGGGCCAGATGCTGTGGAACAGCCAGAACGGCAAGTTCCGGTTCAAGGGCAACGTCACCGGCTTCGTGAAGTCCTCGAACTGTGCGGCCGGATCGCTCTGCCGCCAGATCGTCGGCATCGGCACGCTGCGGACCCGCAACGACGCGGGTCAATGGATCGTGGTGGGTTCGGTCAAGCCCTACAAGGCATCCGTGATTGACGGCGGCTCGGCATTGGTGTGCACCAGGGGCAAGAAGCCGACGTGTACGGCGGTGAACAAGCCGGACTTCTTCGGCCTCGACATCCTTGGCACGGTGTTGACCGGCGAGCAGACGGCGCCCCCCGGTGGCTGGCCGGCGCCGGTGAAACTGAGCAGCGGCAACCTCGTCATCAAGTTGCGCCAAAGTTGGAAGCTCGCCCAGCCTGCTGCCATCTGAAGTGACCTCAGGCCATTGAGGGGCCTTCCCCTGTGCCAGATGTTGCTCCAGCTGACAGTTTCTCGGAAGCGAACGGGGCGAATGACTGGGGGCGGGTATTGTCGGAGTCGGGGGCCATCATGATCGTGTTCATCACCACAATTCGACATCCAGACAACTGCACGTCATACGCGAGAGTTGGCCGCCTTCTGGACAGTTCGCTGCGGTCCATCTGCAATCAGACCGATGACGATCTGCGGGTGATCGTCGTTCACAATTCGATGCCAACGGTTACGGTCTCGGATCCGCGGGTCTCGTATGTGCAGGTCGATTTCCCGGCACCATCGCCCGAGCGGAACGCGCGAATCCCGTTCAATGTCTTTCAGCGGGACAAGGGCACGAAATGCGTCGTCGGTGTCTCGGCGGCCCAGGCGCTCGGTGCAGATCACGTCATGTTCTTCGATGCCGACGACTATCTGCATCGGGGCATTGCTGCGTTCGCCAACAGCCAACTCTCGCACCCTGGGTGGTATTCCCCGCTGGGCCTCATCCACTCCCATGGGTCGCGGGTGGTGCAAGCGGTGACAGAGGGGTTTCATCTCAAGAATGGCTCGACCGGAATCGTGAGGACCGACCTCTGCGACGTGCCGTCGTCGCTCACGCCCGGGTCTTCGCAGGAAGACATCGTTGCGCACATCGACGCTCCTCAAGTCGACCAGATGTTCGGCGGGCATGGAAAGTGGCAAGACGTTCTCGAAGCGCGCGGGCATCACATGGAGCCGTTGCCGTTTCCCTCGGCGATCTGGGAGATCGGTACCGGCGAGAACGTCAGCGGCAATCTCGTGTCCGCCCGTCAGAAGCAGGCACTCGACGACGCCATCTCGACCGACTTCAGCATCGAGCTGCCCTCGCGCTGGTCACATTTCTCCTCTTCGGGCAGACTGTTGTTGAAGCGGCTCGGTCGGCGAATTGGCCGAGATTCTCGCGCACACTAGGTACCACTCCCCCCAAAGCCGAACGGATGTCACCCTCCATGTTGGACCGCCGACAGCGCTCTCGTCTGCGCAACTACAGCGAACAGATCGGCGCCCTCGGGCTGCGCCGATGGATTGTCTTCAAGGGCAAGCGGTTGCGCAGTCGGTTCAGCGCGTCGGGCACCAGGTTCTCGGTGTCGACTCCACTCGCCCAGTTCCCGGTGACGCTTCGCGCCCAGACCAGCGACACAAACGTGTTCAGCCAGATCTTTCTCCACCGCGAGTACCGCTGTCTCGACGAGGTCGTGTCTCCCCGGCTCATCATCGACTGTGGTGCCAACGTGGGCTGCTCGGCGGCGTACCTGCTGAGCCGCTTTCCCGGGTCTCGGCTCATCGCGATAGAGCCCGACAGCGGCAACTTCGAGACGCTCCAGCACAATCTCGCCCCCTATGGCGACAGGTGCACGATGCTGCAGTCGGGGGTGTGGTCGTCATCCGTGCCTCTCGTGGTCTCGAGCACCCCCGCCAACTCGAACCGGGAATGGAGCGTCACGGTGAGGGCGGCGGCGGCAGGGGAGCAGGGCTCGATCATGGCAGTCGATATCGGCACGCTGCTTCGCGACTCCGGAGAGGAGCGGATCTCGATCTTGAAGATCGACATCGAGGGCTCCGAGGCCGAGGTGTTTGCGGCGAACGTCGAGCCATGGCTCAGCAGAGTGGACAACCTGGTGATCGAGCTCCACGGGGCCAAATGCCGATCCGTGTTCATGGCGGCAATCGATGGGCTTGGCTTTGAGATTTCAGAATGCGAGGAGCTGACCGTCTGCACTCGTCCGGCATGACGGCCGACGGGTCACGTCGGCGGCTCTGGGCGCGGAATCCATTCGGTCCCCTGGCGAGGTGCCGACAAGGAGTGCACCGGGACGGACTGCTTTTCGATGACCACAACGTACGGATAGAAATGAATTGCGTAGATCGACGCTTGGAAGGACGTCGTCGCAGTCTGCAGGAGCGGGCCCTCCTCGGCATGAATATCGTTCAGACCGTTGACGAGGGTCGCGGCAAACGCCGCGAAGCGGTTGAAGTGCCCGTGGACGTCCTCGCAGAGATAGACGCCGCCGGGCCTCAGGTGCGGCAACATCTCCTCAAGCGTGACCTGCTGCTGAGCGGCGGTGTGGCCCCCGTCGTCGATGAGGATGTCGATCCCGTCGGCTTTCGTGCGGAAGTCATTCCAGAACGAGCGGTCTTGCTGATCGCCGATGAAGACCGACACGCCGTCGCCTTCGTACGCCCTGCAAGCGGGGTTGATGTCCACTCCGTAGACGTGGCTCTGCTCACCGAAATAGGAACGCCACATGCCGAGGCTTCCACCGCTGTAAATACCGACTTCCAAGACATTCACCGGCTGACCGACGAACTTCGCGAAGTGCCGTTGGTAGATGTCGAAGTAGTGCGTCCACTTGACGATGCCGCGACCCTCGGTATGGTCCTGGAAGTAATCCCACAGTGCATTGGTCGGTGTGGATGGTGGCCGAGGCTGGGCGAGCGCTTCACCGGCATCGGTGAACCCGGCTGCGAAGGTCTCGGCGTCGCACGTCACAGGGATGGCCAGCGTCGCCTTCGCAGCAAGCCGGGGGCTCGTCGCGAAGGATCTGATGATTCGGTTCAAAGTCCTGAGGTGGATCATGCGGGTGACTCGGCGGAGACGATCGCCGCAACCGGTGACTGCTGGAATGCATTCAGGAACGATCGAACCGATGCCTTCGATCCGAGCAGTTCGATCTGGCCGGCGCGGTAGGAATCGGCGAGCTGGACATGCCCGAGGTACGTGCGGTAGAGCGTGCGTAGATCAGTGCGCACCGTGACATCGATGTCGAACCGCGGGTCGGCGAGGCACAACGATGCGCCCGTGTCGACGACGATCCAATAGCGCTTTGGGTGATCGGTGAAGGTGATGGCGATCGTGAATTTTGGCCCAGGTACCTTGCCCGGGTCGAGCCGGCGATGCAGCCACCACATCAGCAGGTCGGGGTCGAGTTCTTCGGGTTCGGGTTCGCCGAAGGTCCACCGCGCGCCCCAGGTTGCGAGACCGAACACGACCGGCTCGAGGTCGCGCCCTGCCGACGTGAGGTGATAGCTGCCGTCCGGCTCCTGCTCGATCACGTCGGCTCCCTTCAGTTGCTGGAGCCGCCGGCTGAGCAGCGCGCGCGAGAGCCCTGGGTTGCCGCTGATCAGCTCGTTGAACCGCGTTGCGCCGGTGAGCAGGTCGCGGATGATGTGGATCGTCCAACGGTCGCCGAGGAGTTCGGCAGATCGTGAGATGGGGCAGTATTGGCCGTACGTCTTCATCCACGAAGTCTGCCACGACCCAGTTGTGCTCGGTTCAGTATTGGAACTAGACGCTCTGTGCGCCGGGGTATTGGATGAGCACTGTCACCAACGACGAACAACCGACGTAAGGAGCCGTGGAACAGTGCGCATCACCAAGACAGACATCCCCATCAAGATCAACATTCCTGGAGCGATTGCTCGCCAGGCGATCAACTTCGGCGAGGCATCCGATTACGGTGCCCTCGCAGCCGAGTACTTCTCGCTCGGTGCTGGCACCGATATCGCCCCGCTGTTGAAGGGTCTCGACGACGACGCCTGCCAGGCGCCACACTGGGGCTACATGATCTCGGGTGCGGTTGTGATCAGTTACACCAACGGACGAGAAGAGACCTGCGTCGGGAACGACGTGTTCTACTGGCCGCCCGGACACAGCGTGCGAGTCGAACATGATGCCGAGGTCATCCTGTTCAGCCCACAGGTCGAGCACGCCGAAGTGATCCAGCACATGATCGCCGCGATGGCCGGCTGAGTCGGCACGAACCGAACGATGGACAATCACCGCAACGACCAAGGAGGTCACATGGAAGGCAATGAGCAGTTGGCAGTCATCATTCCGATGCTGAAGCAGGTGGGTGCAGCGATTACGCCGGAGCAACTCGATGGGCCGACGCCGTGCGCGTCGTTCAGCGTCGCCGACGTACTCGAACACATGACGGGCCTTGCCTCGGGGTTTGCGCCGGCGTTCAGAGGCGAAGCTCCTCCGAGCGCCGACGCTGTCGATAGCCGCGGTCTGGGCGAGCGCTTCCAGGCGTCGATGGATGCTCTCCTTGGCGCCGTGCAGAGTGCCGGTGCGCTCGAGCGCACCATCGAGACGCCATTTGGGCCGATGCCCGGGGCGGCATTCGCCCGACTCGTGGCGTTCGACGGCTTGATCCATGGATGGGATCTCGCCACCTCCACGTCGCAAGCGTGGAACCCACCCAACGACGTAGTGGCCGAGGTCGACGGCTTCGCTCGTCAGGCGCTTGCTCCGGCAATGCGCGATGGCGACACCTTTGCTGACGAAAAGCCGGTGGCGCCGAACGCGTCGGCGTTGGATCGTCTCGTGGCGTTCAGCGGCCGTACGGTCTGAGCCACCAAGCAATGGCCTGACCGGAGTCACGTCCGATCGGTCGCGATCGGTCGCGATCTTGGGCTTCATGCCCGACGCGCCACGCCGCTCGGTGCACGATCTGAGCGGGCAAACCTGCTCACATCGTGCATGTCCGCTCGGGTAGATCGCTGGACTCCGGGTGTCAGCGGGAGGGATCGGGAGGGATCGGGGGTCAGGGGTTGCCGAGGTGGAGCCTGGTCACGATGTCGGCAACCTCCGGCGGCGCATCGTGCCCGTATGCGGCGGTCAGCAGGCCGTGGTGGTCGCAGGGCATGATGATGGCAAACAGAATCGCCTCGTCACCCGGGTCGCTGGTGCCTTCGAAGCGGTAGGACTTGCTGATGGCCACGTCCTCGGGCGACGCCCATTCGCCGCACTTGCGGCAGGTAAGCCAACCGGCATCGAAGGTGATTTCGTGAATCCAACCGGCGGACTGCAATTGCCGCATCCGCTCGGTGAGAGTGTCCATCGGATCGCTCATGTCCCCAAGCTACGTTCGTCGTCTGGCGAGCGCAATGCGGATGGCCACCGGTTCAGCCACGCAGCAGATCGCGGGCGATGTGTGTGATCTGGATTTCGTCGGTACCGGCGTAGATCTGCAGTACCTTCGCGTCGCGGGCGAGTTGCTCGACGCGGAACTCGGACATGTAGCCGTTGCCGCCGAACAACTGCACCGCCTCGAGAGCCACCTCGGTGGCGGCGCGAGCCGAGTACAGCTTCATCGCCGAGGCCTCGGCCAGCGACATGCTGGTGCCGGCGGCGCCCATCTCGATGGTGCGGAACACCAGGTTCTGCACGTTCATGCGGGCCACTTCCATGCGCGCCAGCTTGTCTTGGATGAGTTGGAACTCGCCGATCGGCTTGCCGAACTGCACGCGGTTCTTCGCGTACGCAATGCTGAGCTGCAGGCATTCCTCGATGATGCCCAGAGCCATCGCGGCGACGCCCGCACGCTCTTGCTGGAAGGTGGCCTTGGCGCCGTCGCGGCCGCCGGATGGCAGGTCCTCGGTCTCGCCGATCAGGCGATCGCGCCCGACGCGCACATCGTCGAGGAACAGCTCGCCGGTGGGCGAGGAGTGCATGCCCATCTTGCGTAACGGCTTCGACTGCACGAAGCCGGGCATGCCGCGCTCGAGTACGAAGCTGAGGATCTTGCGCTGCTCGGGCGGGTTGCCGTCGTCGAGCTTGCAGATGAACACCGTGATGTCGGCGTACGGCCCGTTGGTGATGAAGGTCTTGGAACCATTGAGGATGTAGTCGTCGCCGTCGCGTCGCGCCGTCGAGCGCATCGAGCCGAACGCATCCGAGCCCGAACCGGGTTCGGTGATGGCCCAGGCGCCCACCTTGTCCATGGTGAGCAGGTCGAGCGCCCACCGTTCCTTCTGGGCGATTGTGCCTTTCGACATGATGGCAGTGGAGGCCAGGCCCATGCTCACGCCCATGGCTGTGACCATGCCCGGGCACACGCGGCACAGCTCGATGATCGGGATCAGCGTGAGCCCTGCTCCGCCGCCGTCGCCGCCGGAGCGTTCGATGGGTTCGGGCGGCTGCTCGCCGCGGGCGATGGCATCGGCAGCGGCGTGCTCGCGTTCCATCTGCCGTTTGAAACGATCGCGCGCCATGGCATCCATGCCGAAGGTTGCGAACAACTTGCGCAAGATGTCGTACGGGGGCATGTCGCCATGCTCGAGCTCGTCCACGTGGGGGCGTACCTCGTCGTCCACGAAGCGGCGCACCGCATCGCGAATCATCTGCTGCTCGTCATTCCATTCGAACATGGTTCAACCCGCCTCGCTGCTCGCCGCGGTGATGACGGCGAAAGAATTCTACCCGGTGCGTTGACGGCCCAATTGATCAGCCGGCCGCGCGTTTGCGGGGATCGACGGGGAACGACCTGGCAGCGATGATCTGCGCGGAGATCTCTGCGGCGCTGTTGATGATCGCATCGATCCCGGGTCCCAACAGCGTGACCAACTGCTGTTGTGACGCATCGGTCACAGCTTCCAGTTCCAGTCGTGCAGCGCTGCCTGCGGCCGTCAGCATGCCGCCGCTGGTCCACCCGCGCTGATCGAGCCCGGCCATCGCCGTCGCCAACTGCGCTGGGTTGAAACCTCGGGTGCCGCTGTATTCGCCGAGGTCGTAGCCCAGCCACAGCTCGGTGAGAATGTTCGCGTTGATGGCATTCAGCCCGGCGGCCACGCACGCCGCCAGGTGACCGTCGCCGCGGTGTTCGCGCACCAGTTCGGCTGCCCGCCAGAGCCGGCCGTGGGCGGTGTCGGGCACGGGCAGGTTGCGGAGCGCGTTGAACAGGGGTCGGCCCATGCCATCGAGTTGGGTGAGGGCATCGAGCAGGGGGTCAGCGATCGCTGCGGCTGCTGACGGCGAGCAGATGGTGGCCAGGCTCTCCGCTGCGCCGATGGATCGAGCGGCCAGCACGTCGTCGCGTGAGGCGGTGGCGACAGCGTGGTGGTAGACCGCCGAGAGCAGGCCGGGCTCGAACACGCCGAAGGTGGCCACGACCACGGAGGCGTCCGGTGTGCCAAGGGCGGCGGCTCGGCCCCACACATAGCCGTCGAAGAAACCAAGACCCAGCGCGGCAAGGCGGTCGGATGGGGGGCGTGACCACCATCCGTGTGTGGCGATTGGCTCGAGGGCATCGCGGAGCCTCCGGGGCGGCGTGACCGGAACGACTGGCTCCGGCACGGGCACCGTCGGAGCGGTGAAGAACGCGGTAACGATGTCGTCGTAGGTCATTGCCAGATACTGCCATCCCGCAACGGGTGGTGTCAGCCGGCCAGCACCGCAGCGAGTTGAGCAGCGAGGTGCCGAGCGTGTGGTGGCGCCAGCATGGTCGCATGTCCACCGCCCACCTCGGTGGACTGCAGATTGGGAACGACCCGTGCCCAGCGCTGCGGTTGTGGGCTGTTGGCAACGTGGAACAGCACCACCGGGAACGCCGCAGGTTGGGGGGTGTAGCGCGCGCCGGCCCGCGAGTTGATTCGCTCGATCGCCCGCCTGCGGATGACGCTGGTACTCGGTCTGCCCGGTACGGCGTAGCGGTACAGCACAGCCGCCCGGCGGTAGTAGAGGCGTGGTCGATAAAGTATTGAGGCCAGTAACTGGCGACGCGAATGGGCGGCCATCTTCGTCTGGAACGATGTTGCCGGCCTAGATGCAGACAATGTGGCGTTGGACCCGGCAAGGACGGCATCGAGCAGCACCACCTGTACCTCGCGGCCACGTGCACGAAGCTGGTGGGCGGCTTCGTAGGCCACAACGCCGCCGGCCGAGTAGCCAACAATGTCGATGCGGCCATCGGTCTGGAGGCGGATGATCTGGTCGGTCACGCGGCGCGCAGCCCTGCTGACGGTGCGGTCCACCCGGCCGGGCGTGTGTACGCCATTGGCTTCGATGACGATCGCTGGTTGGTCGGCGCCGAGCTCGCGAATGAGCACGTTGAAACCGAGCGCATTGCCGTATTCGCCAGGGATGAGGAACACGGGTGGCCGGGTACCTGTGCTGTTGAGGTGTGTCACCGTGGACGGCTTATGTGGCGTGGTCGAGCGAAGGAGCAGCGCAAGTGCCGCAGGTGTGCGGTGCCCGATGAGCGTGTTGAGGTCGAGATCCCCCCAGCCCTCATCGGCCAGTCGGGCGGCGAGTTCGATGGCTGAGAAGGAATCGAGCCCGAAGTCCCACAGGTCTTCGTCCGGCCCGAGTTGGTCGGGGTCGAGGTCGAGTGCTGCAGCAGCGCTGTCGACGATGAACTGTTCGAGCGGCCCGTTCGGGGGTCGTTGCGTTCCCGTGCGCCATGGTGTGACAGCGCCGCCTTGAAGCGCCACGCGGTCGATCTTGCCTCGCTCGGTGCGTGGAAGTTGCGCGTGCGTCATCAGCAACGCCGGCACCAGATGCGGCGCCAGCGACGAGGTGAGCTGGGATCGTACGTCGGCAGCGGTGAGCGTGCTGGACTCGTCGAGTTCGAGATGGGCGACGAGCCGTTGTTTCCCCGACCGAGTGCCGTGTGGTAGCACGATGACGTTGCGGATGCCGGTGATGCGGCGCAGGGCCTGCTCGGGCTCGGCCGGCTCGACGAGCTTGCCGCGGATCTTCACCAGATCATCGATGCGGCCGGCGTGGCGGTAGGCGCCGTCGGGCAACTGTTCGCCGATGTCGCCCGAACGCCACCAACGCGTGCCGTCGGGGTCGGTACCGAAACGGGCTGCGGTCAGTTCGGGCTCGCCGAGGTACCCCAGCGCAACCAACCCGCGAACAACCATCTGGCACACGCTGTCGGGCTCGTCGCTCAGCGGTTCGAATCGGACGCGGTCTGGTGCGGTCGGAAGCCCCAGATGCACGCGCCCGACGCCGATGGGGGTCTCGGGCGTGATGACGTTGAGGAAAATACCGTTGGGCGCCTCAGATGCGGCATAGCCGCAGAGGATCTCGGCTGCTGGGTTCAGCAGCTGGCGCAAAGGTGCAACCTGATCCCACGAGAATGCTTCGCCGAAGACGCGCACGCGGGTGACGGACTGGAGTCTGCGTTCTTTGGGCCACCGTTCCAGCAGCGTGGCTGCAAGCGAGGACACGATCGGCAAGTACGACACCTGATCGCTGTCGATCCGTTCGAGGAGGGCGAGCGGGTCGAGGACCGTTGGATCGACGACGGACAGACTGTGTCCTCCGCTGGGGGTGAGGCTGGCGGCCAACCCAGCAACAAAACTGAACGGTGCCAGGCACATTGCGCGCGTGGTGGCGCTCCCGGCGGCGGCGGCGGCGGCGATGTCGTCGCTGAAGCGCCGGTGCAGCGCCCACAGCATTGTCCAATCCAGCATCACGCCCTTGGCCTGGCCGGTGGACCCGGACGTGAACACCACGGCCGCAAGCGCATCTGGCCGCAGCGGTTGCGGACCGACCGGGTCATCGATCGCCGTGCGCGCATCGAGCACGCGCACGCCAGCGGGTAGTAGTGCTGCCAGCGAGAGATCGGCGACAATGGCCAGCCCCGGCTGATCGAGGCGGTGAAGCAGTTGGGCGATCACCTGCGGTGGGTTCGACGCATCCAACGCTGCGAAAGCAACGCCACTGCGGATCGCGGCGTGAATGGCCACCATCGACCACATGCTGCGGGTGACGATGATGGGCAACACCATCGAATCGGACACACCGGCATCGGCGCGGAATTCCAGGATCAGCCGTGCGAGTGTTCCGACACGGGCGTCGAACTCGTCGAACGTAAGGCTGGTGAGCGCATCGAAGACAGCGACGGTGTCGGGGGTCGCTTCCGCCCAGTGGCGAACCCCACCCGCGAGCTCATTCAAACTGTCCGCCGACATCACGTGAAGGATATCTGGTGACCACGGGCATTCTTGTCGCCGGGGGTGGGCAACGCGTCCAACGGTGTGGGCGCCGCGTCGGTCAGGGCGGGTCCAGCAGGACCCAGCCGATGAGGAAGCACGCTGCCCCGGCGACGGCGGTTGGCAGGGTGCGCGGCCCGAGCAGGCCCACGATGCCGGCGCCCAGCGTGCTGGCTGCAACGCCGACGAGCACCTTCGCTGGTGCTGGCGCGGTCGGCGACGGCTCACGGCGTCGTCCTTGCTTGTGTCGCTTGCTCACCCGAGCCCGCGTGGCGCTGGTGGCGGCAACGAACAGCGCCGTCACTCCCAGTACGGCGGCGAACCAGACCGGCCTGGACAGCCACCACCAGCCCGACAAGCGTTCTGGCGCCCAGACACCTGCGGCCAGCAACGCGGCGCACAGCGCGAGCGCGCTGAGGTGCCATGCGTACACGCCCACCGCTGCCTGCCCGGCGCGGTCGATCAGCCGATGGAACCGGGTGCCGATGCGGTCCAGCGTGTGTGCGGCCATCATCAGCACACCCACCTGAGCCAGGGCGGCCACCGCTGTGTACAGCGTGGGTGGGGTGGTGTTCGATCGCTGGCCCGGCACGGCGTCGATCAGGCCCGGGTGGTATCCGGCGAAGCGCACCAGTGCCACGGCGGCAACCAGCGATCCTGCGGCCAGCGCAGTGCCGGTGCGCAGCTCGTGCAACCGCCCGGCCTCGCTGGCACCACGCCACCATGCGCCCACCAGCCACGGCACGCCCCAGGCGATGAAGAACCCGGGCCAGCCGATGGCCTTCGGTGCCGAGAACCCGCACCGGGCGATGTCCAGTGCGGCCAACGCGGTGAGGCAGAGCCCGACCGCCACCACCGGCCGAGCCGCCCACCGCGACAGTCGTGCGCCGAGCGCGGTGAAGGGCACGTATGCGGCCAGGAACCACAGCGGCTGCGTGGCGATACGCGCTCCATCGGCCACGATGTCGCCATGACCGACGACGAGCAGTTCGATGATCGATGCCATCGACCACACCGTCACCACCACCGCACCGAGGCCCACGATCGCACGCAGTCGGCGGGCCGCCGTGCGCAGCGACGCCGTTGTGTTGGCCCAACCGGCTGCACAGAAGAACACCGGCATCGGCGCCAGCATCGATAGCCACGCCAGATGCGGATACAGCGCCAGCGCGTTGGCGCCGCGCAGGCTGCCGTCGGGATGGCGATCGATGATGGCCAGCGACAGGTGGCCCAGCACCACCATCACCAGCGCGCCAGCGCGCACCAGATCGATGGCCGGCCGGTGAGCCGGCGCAACAACGGCGGCGGGCGCAGTTGCTTCAGGGTCGACCACGGACACGACTGTAGGTCAGTGCTCGGCCAGGTACGCGCTGATCCACGCCTGCTCGTGATCCACCGCGGTGCGGGCGTTGCCGCCCACGAAGTCGGCGATCGTGCCGCCGATCA
>WLMZ01000093.1 GCA_009726095.1 Actinomycetota bacterium | reverse complement strand
GTTGAAGTACATGTTCGTGCCGTTGATGTAGCTGTGCGACGAGTGGCCACCCAGCAGGGTGATGCCACGGATCTCGCTGCGAATGCGTGGCAGCGCGGCCTCATAGATGGCGTTGATCGAGCTCCAGTCGGCAGAGATCTCCGTGGTGCGGTTCACGTTGCGGGTGGTGCGGATGCGCTCGTCCTCGCGCGCCACCTTGTCGGGACCCCACACCAGATCGTCGAACCATTCGGCGATCAGTTGGCTCTCCACCGGCTGACACTCGGGATGGCGGGCGACGATCTCGGCGATGCCCTCGGCGGTGGCCTTGGAAATGCCGGCGTTGCCCTCGGCCATGAACAGCACGATGCAGTCGTCGGGCGCAGCGAAATGCGAGAAGTGCAGTTGGCCGTCCTCTGGGTCGTACAGGCGGGCAACGGAGGGCTTGTATCCAGCCACCATCACCTCGCGCAGCACCTCGAAACCCACCTTCATGTCCTTCAGCGTCCAGCCCATGAAGATGTTGTTCTCGGGCATGTACGGGAACAGCTTCACCGTCACCTCGGAGATGAAGCACAGCGCTCCTTCGTTGCCGATGACAATGTGGCGGATATCGGGACCAGCGGCCCGACGGGGCACGTTCTTGATACGCGACACCTGACCGCCGGGGAACACCACCTCGCAGCCCACCACCATGTCCTCGATACCGCCGTACAGCGTGGAGAACTGGCCGATGCTGCGCGTGGCCACCAGCCCGCCCATGCTGGCGATCGGCTTCGACTGCGGCGAATGCCCAGTGGTCAGCCCCAGCTCGCGCGCCCGGTCCTCGAGCAGCTGCAGCGGCACCCCGCACTGAGCGGTGGCCTGCATGTTGTAGGCATCGATGCTGAGGATCTGGTTCATCAACGAGCCGTCGAGCACGATCGAGTTCTCCACCGGCGTCTCGAGTCCACCCTCGGTGGCGGTGCCGCCGGTACGGGCCACGACGTTGACATGGTGCTCGTCGGCGAAGGCCAGCACGGCGGCCGCCTCCTGTGTGCTGCTGACCATCGCCACCGCTGCCGGCACCGGCATCGTGTACACACCGAAGAT
Organism: Actinomycetota bacterium; assembly: GCA_009726095.1. Classification (GTDB taxonomy): domain Bacteria; phylum Actinomycetota; class Acidimicrobiia; order Acidimicrobiales; family Ilumatobacteraceae; genus WLMZ01. The sequence goes on along the minus strand of WLMZ01000093.1, from coordinate 13,319 downwards.
GTTCTGCAGCTTGCGGAAGTTGTCGATGCTGCTCTGCCGGAGGGTCTGTTCGTCGGTGATGACGCGCTCGGCTCCGAGGATCTGGCGCAGGTGTTCGACGATTTCGGCTCGGTTGAGGGACATGGTGGCGATCCTTTGGTTGTGTCGGTGAAGGGGTCAGTGGAAGATCGGGTAGGACCGTTCGAACACGGCATCGGTGGCGTCACGGATGTCGTGGTAGACGGTCTCGTTCATACGTCGGTACATGCTGCCATTGTCGACATCGGGGTCGAAGGACTCGCGGGTCGGTGCCATGTGTGCCGCCGCCGTCTCGATGTCGGGGTACACGCCCGCCGCAGCAGCTGCACAGATGGCGGCGCCGAGGCTTGCCCCGCCGCCGTCAATGCTGCGTGATGCCGGGATGCCGAAGACATCGGCGAAGATGTGCATGAACAACGGGCTGTGGGAACCGCCACCCGACACCACGATCTCGTCCAGGGCGATGCCGAGTTCGGTACACATTGCATCGACGTGCGACTTCATCGTCAACGCGATGGCCTCCAGGATGGACCGGTAGACGTGGCCGCGCGTGTGGCGGGCGTCAAAGCCCAGCATGACGCCTTTGCGGAACGGTTTGTCAGTGGGTGCCAGCCAGTCGAGCACGGTCATCAACCCGTCGCTGCCGGCCGGCAGCCCGGTTGCTTCTCGCTCGATGTAGTCCTCTCGGGACATCCCCAGACCAGCGGCACTGGCGGCGAACTCGGGCCCGAGCAGGTCGAGGAACCAGGTGAGTGTCCACATCCCTCGGCGCACACCGCTGCTCTCGTAGAGATAGCGGTTCGGTATGCACGCGAAGTTGGTCCAGAAGTTGACGGGCGCCGTGTGGTTCTCGCGCCCGGGCACCATCGCCGCGATGTAGGTGCCCAGTGAGACCAGCGCCGTGGTCTCGCCCAACGCGCCGGCGCCGAGCATCTCCACCGCCTTGTCGTTGGCAGTCGCCACCACCGGCACCCCTGCGGGAATCCCCGTGGCAGCAGCCGCCTCGGCGGTGAGCCGCCCGATGGTGTCGCCCGGCATCTGCAGATCCAGCAGCATCTCGCGGGTCACGCCGAACTCGGCGTACAGGGCCGGGTCGTTGCTCCATTGCCATGTGTCGGTGTCGATCGGCCACTGCAGCGCGATGTTGTTCGCCGCTGTGTCCTTGAACTCACCGGTGAAGCGATGGGCGAGATACCCCGACGAGGTCGTGGCGTAGACGGCTTCGGCCGTGTCGGGCACATACGGCTGATAGGCGCGGTCGTCCATCCAACTGATCACGGGTTCTGCCAGCGAGCCGTCAGCGCGCAGGAAGGCCTTACAGCAGCGGATGGGGCAGAGTCCGATTGCAACGATGTCGGCCGGATCGCCGGCGAACGCGGCCATCGCCTGTCGGCTGGCCGAGGCGATCGATTCCCAGAGGTCGTCGCCAGGGTGCACTGCAACGCCATGACGCGGCCGGCTCATCGGCCGCAGCGAGTGCTGGCCGCGCGCCACGGCAGCGCCGACAGCGTCGTACACGACGACCTTGGCGCTCTGTGTGCCGCAATCAATGCCGATGAGGTAAGGGCCAGCCATCATGGATGCCGCGCCGGTTGCCTCGCCCTAGCGGACGAGGTAGCCGCCGTCCACAGCGAGGATGTGGCCGTTGACGTAGGCAGAGGCGCGGCTGGCCAAGAACACCACAGCGCCCATGAGGTCGACCGGCTCACCCCATCGATCGGCAGGAATGTGATCGAGTACCCGTTGGCTGGTCACCGGGTTGCTGCGCGTGTTTGCCGTGATCGGGGTGGCGTAGTAGCCGGGGGCGATCCCGTTGACCTGCACGTTGTACTGGGCCAGTTCATCGCAGTAGGCCTTGGTCAGCCCGGCAATGCCGTGCTTGGTGGCTGAATAGGCCGGCGACAGGCGGCCGCCGAGGAACGAGAACATGGAGCAGATGTTGATGATCTTGCCGCTGCGCTGGGGCACCATGTGCTGCGCCACTTCGTAGCTCATCTCAAACGCTGCGGTCAGGTTCACGTTGACCGTTGCATCCCATTGCGGGCGGCCGAAATCGAGCACTTCGGCGAGAGGGCAGATCCCCGCACTGTTGATCAGAATGTCCACCGATCCGAACTGCTCGACGCAGGCATCGACGATGCGCTTGGGCGTGCCGGCCTGGGTGATGTCGGCCTGCATGAATCCATAGCGGACACCCTCTGCCTCGACCATCGCCCGCGTGCTCAACGACGCGTCGTTGGCATCATCGTCGATGATGCTCGGCACGAACACGTTGGCCCCGCCCTTGGCGAGCGCCAGGGCGAACGCCTGCCCAAGCCCCGTGTTGCCACCGGTCACGATGGCGTTCTTGCCAACAATGCCGAAGTAATCCATTGCGAAATCTGTGATCGTCATCCGTGCTCTCTCTCGCTCCCAGCGCCGAGATGCTAGTGCAACAGCGCCGCGAAGGCGGAACACTCGTACCGGAAACCGGTGAGTCGACCCGACCAGGCCGGACTGCCCGCCGATCTCATTCGGCAACCCAATCGTCAAGAGTTCGTCAAGCTCCGGCTCGCGAAGTTACCCAACGAGTCAGGCATATTGCCCCAACGGGCCGGTTTCGGCTCAGCATCGAGCCGCAGGTCGCCCCACAGTGCGCTTGGCCAACCACGCAGCGCCGCACCGGTATCGTCTACTTTCCGTCAAGAACAACCGCGCGGCATTCACGCCGCAATTGACCGGGAGTTCCCGGCGGTGCATGATGTGCGGGCCACCTGAAACCGTCATGGTGGCAGTGTTCCCAAGAGGTAATCATGCGACTCGCGACCCAAGCAGGCCATAGCCACGGGGTCGGCGTACCTCGGCCGAACGACTGCACGACGGAGCGCGGTGGGACCACCACGTCGGTGTCACACAACACCGATTGGTCCACCGGCTCGAGCATGACACCGTGGTCGACCGACGTGCGTTGCGGCGTCAGCTGGTCAGCCACCGCATTGGCCGACGCTTCCACCGTTGGACAGGGGCTGTGATGAGCATGCGTTCACGCACCATCCAGCGCCGGGCCACCAAGACCCTGGCAGTGACATTGCTCCTCAGCTGGCTTCCCGCCGGGCTCAACACAGCCTTCGCCGACGACGCCCGCTCTGAGTCGAGTTCCGACTACAAAGCAACCACCACTTCGACGGGCGCCACCAGCACGTGGTCTGGTTCGTCGAGCTCGGACTGGCGGAACTACTCGTCGCCGATCTCATCACCGATCTCGTCGCCGATCTCGTCGCCGATCTCATCGCCTCTCGGTTCGACCTACCTCTCCTCGACCGCAGCCAAGGTCCCAACGTCCCTGGCAGACGTCGTCCATCAGATCGGTGCTGACGCAATGTGGTCCGCTGGCTACACCGGCGCAGGGGTCGACGTCGCCATGATCGACTCCGGTGTTGCCCCGATCACCGAGCTCTCGGCGACCAAGGTGTTCGTCGGCCCGGACCTGTCCTTCGAGGCCGGAGCACCCGCGGTGACCGGGATCGACACATATGGTCACGGAACTCACGTCGCTGGCATCATTGCCGGTCATACGCCGGGTGCCGACCCGCTGCACCCGAAGTCCACTGATTTCATCGGCGTGGCCCCTGACGCCCGGCTGATCAGCGTCAAGGTCGCCGACAACACCGGTGCGGCCGATGTCTCCCAGGTGATCGCTGCCATTGACTGGGTCGTGCAGAACCGCGATGCCAATGGCCTGCACATCCGGGTGCTCAACTTGTCCTACAACACCTCGGGTAAGCAATCAGAGATCATCGACCCGCTGTCCAAGGCCGTCGAGAACGCCTGGACCCATGGCATCGTCGTGGTGGTTTCTGCCGGCAACGACGGTCGGAGCGCCCGGAGTCTTGCGAATCCGTCCAACAACCCATACGTGATCGCTGTCACCGCCGCTCAGAACCTGCAGGGCAACTGGAAGGTACCCACCTGGGCAACCTCTGGCGATGGCATCCGCAACCCCGATGTTGCTGCGCCCGGCGTTTCGATCATGAGCCTGCGCGATCCGGGATCGCGTATCGATACCGAGCACCCCAGCGCACAGGTTGTTGACGACAAGCGCCTGTTCCTGGGCAGCGGCACTTCCCAGGCAGCCGCTGTCGTCTCCGGAGCAGCGGCCCTGCTGCTGCAGCAGCGACCCGGGCTCACCCCCGATCAGATCAAGGGCCTGCTGACATCAACCGCTGCTGAAGTGGACAGCTCGCAACGAATCGCTGGCAACGGCGTCATCGACCTGAAGCGGGCAATGAACCGTTACGCATGGAGCCGCAGCCAGACCTGGGCCCGGGCAACTGGACTCGGATCGCTCGAGGCGTCACGCGGCCTCGATCACGTGACGGTCAACGGAGTCCCGCTGGTTGGTGAGATCACCTTCACCGGTTCGATCTGGGATCCGATCGCCTGGGTCGCCGCCAGCGAGGCGGGTACGGTCTGGACCAGCACCGGTCTGTGGGCCAGCGTCGGCATGTTGTCTACCGGCTCGACCGGCCTGTCCGGTTCAAGCTGGTCCGGCAGCAGCTGGTCCGGCAGCAGCTGGTCCGGTTCGAGCTGGTCCGGTTCGAGCTGGTCCGGTTCGAGCTGGTCAGGTTCGAGCTGGTCAGGTTCGAGCTGGTCAGGTTCGAGCTGGTCAGGTTCGAGCTGGTCCGGCAGCAGCTGGTCCGGTTCCAGCTGGACCGGCAGCAGCTGGTCCGGCTTCGACTGGTCATGAGCCCTGGCGCTCCCTCGCTCCCGGTCGCGTCTACCCAACGGGTCAGGGAGGTCATCGGCCGCACTGCACCGCGCCTGCGCGTGCTGATCTTCGCTGCCCTGCTCGCCCTACTCGGCGGTGTGCTCTTACTGATCACGCCGAATGCCACCACGATGCCGCACCGGGTATGGACCTTGCCGTTCTTTGCGTTGGTCATCGCCTTCGGTCTCGCTGAAGCAACAGCACTGCACGTCGAGATCCGCAAAGAGTCCCATTCGCTCTCGCTCAGCGGGATTCCGCTGATGTTCGGTGTGCTGCACACCGCCCCGGTGCTCGTCGCCGCCGCATACGTACTCGGCGCCGCACCCGCACTGCTCTGGATCCGCCACTCAGACTGGGTCAAGACCACGTGGAACTCGTGCCTGTTCTTCGCCGAGGCAGCGATGGCGGCCCTCATCGTGCATTCCCTGCTCGCCAGCAGGCTGCCAGACAAGGCATGGGAATGGCTGATCCCGCTGGGCGCGATCCTGGTCGCCGAAATGATGAGCCTGCTGGCCGTGCCACTCGTCATCATGGCTGTTGACGCCACGTTCCGTCCGCGCCTGTTCGCCGATGTCGGCCAATCCCAGGTGCTCGCAGCGCTTGCCGGCACCTTCACGGTCACCGCAGTGGCCGTGTCGGCCAACAGCCCGTACATGGTGGTCTACTCGGTGCTTCCGGTCATCGGGGTTGGCGTCGTGTTGCAAAACAGCGGACACCTTGCGCAGCGCTATCGGGATTTGCAAAAGCTCCACACGTTCACCCGCGCCCTGACCAACGAGCGAGGCCCGCGCACACTCGATGCCGGCCTGATCGAACTCGCGCAGATCATGCGGTCGCGCGCGGCAGGTCTTGCGGTCATCGCCAACAGACACTCCCGGCCGCCCACGCTGCGCGTCCTGACCGATTCCGCATTCGAGGACCTCGAACCCGAACCGATCGCCAATCTACTGCTCGGTCTGCTGGCCGAGGGGCCCGTCACACAGCTGACCGATGACGATGACCGCCACAGCGCGCAAGAGCTGCTGCGCCTGCTCGGGGCAAGAAAGCTTCTGGCCGGGCGCGTGTACGGCGACACGGACACCGTGGGAGTGCTCTTCATCACCGATCGGCTCGGCATGCGTAGCGACTTCACCCCCGACGAGCTACGCCTGTTCGGATCGCTGGCCAACACGCTGGGCGCCAAGTTGTCCAACGAGAACCTGGTCGAACGACTCGAGGTGCAAGCCCGCAGCGATGCCCTCACGGGCCTGCCCAACCGCCTGAGCTTCGAGATTGCGCTTGCGGCAAGCGCCGCCGAGGCGGATCAGAGCGGCGTGGTCGTGATGATCGATCTCGACCGCTTCAAGGAGATCAACGACTCCCTCGGTCATGAGACCGGCGATCGACTCCTCATCGAAATCGCCCGTCGACTCCGCTCATGTGCCCGCTCGAACGACGTGGTGGCACGCTTCGGCGGCGACGAGTTCGCGATCATGCTCACACGGACCGCATCCGATGGTGTTGGCGACTTCACCCGCCGCGTCAGCGACATCCACGCCTTGCTCACCTCAAAGGTCGACCTCGAGGGCATCCGTTTCGAGATCGGAGCGAGCATGGGCGTCGTTCAATGGCCGAGCCAGGGGCGCAGCACCTCGGGCCTGCTGAACCGTGGCGACACTGCGATGTACGAGGCCAAGCGCACCCAGACCGGCGTCGTGTGGTACAACCCGGCGCTCGACGCCGACACACCTCGACGGCTCGACCTGTACATGTCCTCGAGTGCTGCACTGGAGAACCACCAGTTCTTCGTTCATTTCCAGCCCAAGATTTCGCTTCAGGATGGCCGCATCACCGGTGCCGAGGCGCTGGTGCGCTGGCACCATCCGGCGTACGGTTCAGTTTCTCCCGTGGAGTTCGTCCCGTTGGTCGTCCAGGCGGGCCTGTGCGGCAAGCTGACCCGCTTCATGATCCAACGGGCCGCCGATGCGGCCGTGCTGTTCCGTGAGGCCGGCATTGATGTGCCCATCGCCGTGAACCTGACGCCGCGCGACCTGCTCGACCCTGCGTTGCCCACCGATCTGGCAGCCATCTTCGCTCAGGCCGATGTGGCGCTCTCCTCGTTGCAGTTGGAGATCACCGAGGACTCGATGGTGATTGATATCGAAACGAGCATCATGGTGCTCAACCAACTCCGCGTCCTCGGGGTCAAGATCGCAATCGACGATTTCGGAACCGGATATTCGTCGCTGCAGCTCTTGCACCGGCTGCCCGTGGACCAACTCAAGATCGACAAGAGCTTCATCAACCGGTTGACCACCGACACGAGCGCTGCAGCGATCGTGCGTGCGTCGGTCAACCTGGCCAACGAGCTCGGACTCACGACCATCGCTGAGGGCATCGAAGACTACGAGGAACTCCACATCGTCGCCGAGCTCGGCTGCCAGGAGATCCAGGGGTACATCGTCAGCCGACCGGTGCCGCCCCTCGATTTCGTCCGCTGGGCTCTCGAATGGCCGGCCGACAGGGTGCGTGATCGCATCATGACCCGAAACCCGCCGCCAATCGCCTCCCGGACAAGCGGCTCGCAGTAGCGTGATCGGGGCGCGCGGCCCCGCATGCACCCGATCCACTCTCTGGGAAGCCCACGATGTTCTTCCAACTGAGCACCCTCACGCTGTTCCTGCTCCTGGCCGTCATCGCCGGCACCTGCATCACCGGCGGGGTGCTGACCGGGCGCACGGTTCGTGCCCGACCCGGGGCGAACCACGAACCAGTGGGCGTCGTGCAGGGAACCCTGCTCGGCCTCATCGGCCTGCTGCTGGCATTCGGCCTCTCAATGGCCGTCGGGCGCTTCGAATTCCGGCGCACGCTCGTGGTGCAGGAGGCCAACGACATCGGCACCACCTACCTGCGCGCCCAACTGCTGGCCGAACCGACGCGCACGACCTCGCTCGGCCTGCTCCGCCAGTACACCGACGCTGCGCTCGACCTTGCGCACCAGGTACCGGACACGCACAACTTCAACACCGCAGCCGTGCGAGTTGAGTCGCTGCAGCGACAACTCTGGACCGCCGCTGGTGACGCTGTTCGTGCCGACCCCGTCGGGACCGCACCCCGCTTGTACCTGGAGACGCTCAACAACACGATCGACACCCACGCCGACCGAATGGCATCTATGCGCAACCGCGTACCAACGCCAGTGCTGTTGCTCGAGGTCTTCGGAAGCGGCGTTGCACTCGGCGTCTTGGCGCTCTACCTCACCCTGCTTGGGCGCGGCATCACCACCTCGCTGGCGACCGCAGCACTGCTGGTGCTCATCTTGTTCGCGTCCTTCGACCTCGACCGCCCCCAGCGTGGTTTCATCACCGTGCCATCCACCCCGCTTGCGGTGCTCCGCACCTCGATGGACCTCCCACCCGAAGCCACCGGCCCCTAAGCACTGAGGGCCTCCAGACGCCCACATCGGTGGACGTGGCACACGGCACGGACACGCGGACCTGTCCCATCTGTTTGCGTCAGCGAACAGGTTGAACACCTCCGCCCACGCAGGCGCTGCGGCAGGCGGGACCGGCGGCGACGATTCAGGCAGCCGGGTTGTAAATGTCTGATATAATACCTTTTACTCCACAGCACTCGCTTTGGCGTGTTGTCGTCCATCGCCGACAGCGGACCGAGATCGCCGTCTTGAAGGAGTTCGAATGAAGGCCTGTGACTTTGACATCATTGCCAACACGGGCGATCAGCTGGGCGAGATCCCCACCTGGGACGAGCGCGAGCAGGCCCTGTACTGGATCGACTTGCTGACTCCACGGATGCATCGCTACAGCATGCGCGACGGCGCGATCACCTCGTGGACCACGCCGGAGCTCCTGAGCGCATTCGCGATGCGTGAGGGCGGCGGATTCCTGGTCGCCACCCGCAGCCATCTTGCTCACTACGACCCCACCGACGGCAGCTTTGAGCTCCTCGTCGAACCGGAGGCAGGCAACGACAGCAACTTCCTCAACGACGGGCGTTGTGATCGCCAGGGCCGCTTCTGGATCGGGAGCGGCAACCTTGACATGAGCCAGCCGACCGGGTTGCTTCATCGCTACGACCCCGATGGCTCACTCACGCAGATGGAGAGCGGCATCACGCTGTCGAACAGCATCATGTGGAGCCCGGACAGCACGTTGATGTACTTCTGCGACAGCATGCGTCGCGAGTTCTACGTATACGACTTCGACGCCGACACCGGCACGATCGCCAACCGCCGTCAGTTCGCAACAACGGAACGCCATGGCATCCCCGACGGTTCGATCGTGGACGCGGACGGCTTTCTGTGGAACGCAGAGTTCGACCTGAGCACCGAGCGGACCACCGGCTTCGTGGTTCGCTACGACCCCGATGGCAATGTCGACAGGCTGATCGAGTTGCCCACCTGCCGACCGACGGCTCTCACGTTCGGCGGGGCCAACCTGGACACGCTCTTCGTGGTGACCAGTCGCTACCGCATGACCGACGCCGACTTCGAACATCAGCCGTTGGCGGGTGCCGTGTTCGCGCTCGACGTTGGCGTGCGCGGCCTCGTCGAGCCGAGGTTCGCAGGATGAACCGCACCCTGGACGAAGGAGAGGCAGCAGCCACCATGCCCAGATTCGCGTGCTTTCTGCGACCACCGACGAGCGACCCCCGACCCGTGTCGGCCGAGGTGCTCGCCGCCCACACCGCCTACCTGCACCAACTGCTCGCTGACGGGCGCTTGGTCGCCGCCGGCCTGCTCGACGATCCGCGGGAAGGGCTGATGGTGTTCGACGCAGTCGATCTCGAACACGCCCGCGCCATCGCCGCCGCCGACCCGGCGGTGGCTGACGGAGGGCGCCAGGCGATCGTTCGGCAGTGGAACGTCGAAATCGAGCGCTCACGCGAGACAACATCACCAACATAGACATCTGACAAAGAAGAAGTTGCGAATGCGGTGCTCCTCCCCCGGGCGGCACGTTCCCTCTGCCCAGCGACAACCAGCCAGCGGTCCTGCTCGTGTTGACCGTTCGGCTCCGCGAAGGTCGCGTGACAGTGGGCACCTACTCCCCTGCCTCGTTCAGGCTCTGTCGGCCGCCTGCGGCATCCAGGACGGTCACATGCGCGATCAACACACTGCTCATGACATCTGCAGACGAAGTCCGATTCTGACCTCAACAGGGCGGTGAAAGGTCAGACGTCAACGGTGTCCGCGTTCGAAATGCGTAGACTGCACGCGTGTCGCAGACCGAAAAGCTCAAGGGCAATTTCCGACGAATCCGTCCGGCGTACGAGCAGGTCGCCGATCAACTCCGCCAGATGATCATTCAGATGGACGTCCGGCCGGGAGAGCGTCTGCCGAGGGAAGGCGAGCTGACCGTGCTCCTCGGCGTAAGCCGCAGCACCGTTCGCGAAGCACTGCGTGTCCTGCAGTCGGAAAAGCTGATCATCACCACGAGGGGCGTGCAGGGCGGCAGCTTCATTGCGCATCCCGAGCCTGCACATATCAGCGATTTCCTGCAGGCCAACCTTGGCCTCCTCAGCGGCGCAGACCAGCTCTCCATCGACGACTTGCTGGAGGCTCGCGAACTCCTTGAGGTGCCGGCCGCCGCTCTCGCCGCAACGCGCCGTTCCGAGGAGCAGCTTGAGGAACTCCGTCAATTCGCATCCGGCACAGGCGCCATCGAGGCATTCTCCGAGAACCGCGACTTCCACCTGTCGCTACTCGAGGCCTCGGGCAACATGCTCCTCGGCGTGATGACTCGGCCGGTGTTCACCGTGCTCCAATCGCGGTTTCTGCGAGCCGAGGCGGCCCGAGATCAGTGGGAATCCGTCCACAAGGACCACGAGTCCATCTACGAGGCCATCGCCGCCGGCGATGCCGAACTCGCCGGTAAACGCATGTTCGAGCACCTACAGCACCTCCGTCCGACCTACATCGCCATGGACGTCATCGATCGCGCAGCTCGCGAGGACGGCACGACCTACTCTCCCGACGGCATCGCCCGAATAGCGAGAACCGTGGCAGCGCGCGCAGTCGCTCCTGATGCAGGCAAGGAGCCGCCTGCCCGCGCGAAGCCTTCGGCTGCTCAGCAGGTCGCCACGACCGGTCGAAAGGCTCCAGCAAAGCGCACCGCCACGAAGAACCCGCCGGGCAGCAAAGCGACGGCCCCAAAAGCGTCGGCCCAGCAGCCGACCAAGGCCGTTGCGACAAAAGCTGCAGCTCGGAAGTCCTGAGGTCACCTCAACCGGTGCACGAGCGGGAGCAGTGCGCGGGTCGCCTGCTGACCCCCTCGGCCTACTGCAGCCGCCCGGTTTGCCGTTGATTGAGGTCATCGCTGAACCGGGCATGCGCGTGCCACCGATCAAGCTCGCGCCATCCCATCCGAACAGGCGGCGCCCACCACCAAAATGATGGGTCCGCCCTCGTCGCCTGCTGAGCCCGGCGACGCTCCGTCCTGATTCGCCAGCCCACTCGAACGCGTCAGCGGTCGACGAAGACGCGCAACGAGCCGGTGTAGTTCGCGACCCACACCTGACGGGTCGCCGGGTCGTAGGTAATGCCCACCGGGTGAACACCCGTGGGTTCAGTCTGCAAGATCTTCATGTCAGACGTGCGCACTTTGCTCACCGTGCCGTCTTGGTAATTCACGACGTACAGACTCTCGCCATCGTCGGCCAACGCCATCGAACGGGTTTCGGTTCCGGTGTGGGCGATCCCCACTTGGGCACCGATCTTGAGATCGATCTTGCGCACGGTGTTCTGCTTATTGTTTGACACATACAGGAAGTGATTGTCGGGCGAGAGCACCAGATGACGCGGTGTCGCACCAGAGTCGGCCACCCGACCAACAACCGTGTTCGTGTTCAGATCGATCTTCACGATCTTGGCCTCGCCCATCACGGCCACGTACGCAACCCGCGAGTCGGTCGTGATCGCGATGCCGCGAGGGTGGCGGCCGACATCGATACGCGCGATCTGGGTCTCGGTGGCTGTGTCGATGACCGACACGTCAAATCCGCACCAGTTCGAGACGAGAAGCTTGCTGGCGTCGGGCGTCACTGCGAGAAACTTCGGTACCGCACCGGTCTTGATGACCGTGTCGATCGTGAAGGTCTTCGTGTTGATCTTGTAGACAAAACTGTCGTCCCACGTGCCGCGGTTGCAGTTGTCGTCGGCCACGGGGTGATATCCGGGACCGTACATTTTGTAGTTCGAGACGTACACCGTTGCGCCGTCAGGGGTGAAGGCCGCCTCGACGGGGGCGCCCTGGGCCGTCACCCCGCCGGCCACGCCAAACGCTGCAAGGTCGACCTTGTCGGAAATCTTGGCGACGAGCGTGCCGTCGCGATCGAACACCATGACGTTGTGGCGATACATCATATTCTGCGCAAAGAACAGGCCACCACCCGACGCGACGATGCTCTTCGGTTGCAGGTCGGCGTTCGTGATGGTGAAGGCATTCTCGAGACGGCGCTGTGCGCTCGTCTTGCCGTCGGCCGGCGCAACCCCAGCAACCGCCGGTGCCAGCGCTGTGGTTGACGTAGGCGGTTCTATGATGCCCATATTGGTGGCTTGCGTAGTTGCACCGTCGCCTGGTGCTGGCGGTGGCTGCGTCGACACCGCGGTTTGGTCGTCTGTTGTTGCAGGTGCAACTGCATCTCTCTCACGAGGTCCTTGCAACGCGAGGGCGACACCGACCGCCAGCGCACCCAGAGCGAGGATCACACCGATCGCCTTGAGAAACGGCCAGCCCCGTTGCACCGCCGCGCCGTCTTCACCTGTCGCTGCCACAGGCCTGAATGTATCGCCGACTGAACCGGCCGGGGTTCGATCTCAGGTCCTCGAAGATCCCACGAGGATTGCGAGATTCCGTTTCGGAAGTACGACGCGCCCGAGTTCAAGGAGCACGCCGTCAGGTTTGTGCTCGAGGAGATCGGGCTCGACCAGTCACGTCAGCGGGCGTATGAGCGCCTCGCGCCGAAGCTGTCGGTGAAGGCCGTGACGTTGCACGGCTGAAGCGCCGACTTGTCTGTGAGGAGCCGGTTGGGGCGGCTTGGTGCTCCGAACGACCAATCAGGACCATCTGCGCCGCTGCCCCGTCGTCGCCGCATGCCTGGCGCACACCATCGTGCACCGAGGCACCTGCGGGATATGGGGCGGCCCGGCATCGAGGCGGCGGTGGCGAAGCCTTTCTGCCATCTGGGGAGCAGGTGAGCGACCTGCGTGCTTCCCGGCCGAAGTTGCGTCTCTCAGGCCCGTCTTGGGCCTGACAGACGCAACTTCGCAGGAGCACCAGCGCGCCAGCCAGCCCGGGCATGGTGAGCGGACGCCGGCTGCCGCGGCGCATCGGTGACGATGCACCTGACAGACGCAACTTCGCAAGGTCACCAGCGCGAAGGCCATCTGCCCCATCTGCCCGGTGGTCGCCGAATGCCTGGCCCACGCCCTCGACCACCGCGAAACCCGCGGCGCCTGGGGTGGCATGACCCCCGTCGAGCGTCGCCGCCACCGACTCGCCGCCGGGCGGCGCGGATGCCGTTGCACACCCCGCAACACACCTCGGTGGTTTCG
>WLMZ01000092.1 GCA_009726095.1 Actinomycetota bacterium | reverse complement strand
GTGGCGCACTCTGGCCATGGCCGGGCCGAGATGTTGGTCGAACGAGAACGTGCGGGACTCCCAGCCGGATTCCTCGCTGATGTGGCGGATCTCATCGAGTTCCTGGTCGGTGATGTGATGATCAGCGATCATCACCAGCAGCAAGAGCTCCATCGCAGCCTCGTGCTCGCGGTCCTCGGTGGCGTGTACGGCCACATTGGCATACAGGTCTTGCAGGCGCTTCTTCACGCCCTGAACGGTAGCTCGCCGGCTACTGGTCGATGCGTAGCGAGCGGCGCAGGAACTGCAGTTGGTGCATGAGCAGGTTCTCGGCCACGACCTCCTGCGGGGTCATGTGCGTGACGCCGGACAGGGGGAGCACCTCGTGGGGCTTGCCCGCAGCCAGCAGCGCCGAGGACAACTGCAGCGTGTGTGCGGCCACCACGTTGTCGTCGGCGAGACCGTGGATGAGCAGCAATGGGCGGGTGAGCTGGTTGGCGAGGGGGAGCAGCGAGGACTGATCGTACGGTTCGGGATCCGTGAACGGATCGCCCAGGTACCGCTCGGTGTAGTGCGTGTCGTACATGCGCCACTCCGTGACCGGAGCCCCGGCGACGGCTGCGTGGAACACATCGGGGCGCACCAGCACGGCGAGCGCCGCCAGATAGCCACCGAAGCTCCAGCCCCGGATACCGACGCGGGTGCGGTCCAGCGCGATGCCCTGCGCGGCGAGTATCTCGGTGACGGCTTCGAAGGCGCGGACCTGATCATCGAGCACCGGCCCGGCGAGGTCGTGGAACACGGCCCGCTCCCATTCGGTTCCTCGGCCCGGGGTGCCGCGGCCATCGACGACGATGACGGCGAAACCCTGGTCGGCGAACCACTGCGACGACAGGTAGGCGCTCTTGGCGCTGATCACGCGCTGGGCATGCGGGCCGCCATAGGGATCGAACAGCACCGGGAGTGCACCGGTGACGGCTCCGTGCGGCAGCACGACGGCAACCGTGAGATCGTCGTCGCCCACCCGGTAGATCGTCACGTTCGGTTCGACGAGGGGTGTCTGGGCGTTGGAGGCGATGACGGAGCTGCCCACCCGCAGCGTGGCGCCGTGCGCGTCGAGCGTGGCCGAGCGGATCACCGTGGTGCCGCCGCCCACCGTGGCCTGATGCGCGCCGGGCTCGGTCGTGAGAGGCTCGCAGCCGGTGTCGGGCGACCAGCGCCACACATGTTGCACCGTGGGGTCATCGAGCGGATTGGCGATGAAGGTGACCGCGTTGTCGGAGACCCCGACGATGGACCGCACCTGGAGGTGAGGCGCCGACACGATCTGGCCCTCGACCACGAGGCGCCGGGCGCCCGACCGGTCGGCGGCCATGACCAGACGACCGTCGGCCAGCACAGCGGGTGTACCGGGAACAAGTTCTACCCACTGGTCGTCATGGTCCTCGAACAGGACCGAGCTGATGCCGGTATCGGGGTCGACGCCGAGCACGAGCAGCCGGGTCTGATCGCGGGACTGCACGGTGATCAGCAGTTGCCCGCTCGACGGCCACTGAACCGCTGCCAGATACGGGTAGGAGTCCTGGTCCCAGCGCACCGGCACCGGGCCGCCGGGTGCGCCGTCGATCGAGAACACGTGCAACGACACGTCGGCGTTGTCGGCGCCAGCGGTGGGGTAGCGATGCTCAATCGGTGTGGTCTCGGGATGCGCCGGGTCGGCGATGTGCCACACCGGCACTGGTGAGGTGTCGGCCCGCTCGACCACGATGCGGCTGCCATCAGGTGACCACCAGTACCCGCGGTGTCGGCCCATTTCTTCGGCGGCGACGAACTCGACGCTGCCCCAGGTGACCGTTGGGCTGTCGGGCTCTGCTGCCAATTCCCAGCTACTGCCATCGAGCTCGCCGATACGTAACGTTGGCCCGCTGACGTAGGCGATCCGCCGGGCGGCGGGGTCGGGCCGGGCGTCGAACACGGGCCCCTGCACGGTGATCTCGCGCGCCCCACCGCTGATCAGGCCAACGGCGAACAGCCGCCCCGCCAGCGAGAACGCGGCCACCGTGACCGCACCATCGGTGGCATAGGCCACCACGCCTCCGGCCCCCTCGCGCGCCCGCTCGCGTCGGGCTCGTTCGGCAGCGGGCAGATCGCCGTTGTCGTCAGCGGCCAGCAACTGGCGCGGGTCGGCGATCAGGTGCTCGGTGCCGGTGGTGAGGTCGAACACCCAGAGGCAGTTCACGGGGTCGTCGCCGGCAGAACTGCGGCAGAACACGACGCGCTGCCCGTCGGGGGACACCGTGACGGAGCGCGGCTCGCCCAGCGTGAGCCGTTGCGTGCGAGCGTATTGACGGGGGAAGGTGAGATCGCTCATCGGTTGCTCACGTGATGTTCCGCGGACCGTCTCGCCCGGTTCAGGGCGTGACCAGGATTTTCGCGTGCGCCTCGGGGTTGCCGAGGTCGGTGAAGGCCTGCGGCACACCGTCGATGTTCACCGTGCCGGTGATCCATGGTGACAGGTCCACCTTGCCCTCGGCGATGGCCTCGAGAGCGGCAGCGAACTCGGCTGGCTCATAGCCGAGGGCGAACTGGATGTTCAGCTCGCCCTTGATGCCGAGCATGGGATGGATGTGGTCCTGCTGCATGCACACGCCGACCACCAAGATGCGCGTGTTGCGCGGCGCGACGCGCATGGCCTCGTTGATCATGCCCGGCACGCCGACCGCTTCGAAGATGACCAATGGCCGGATGCCGTCGGCCTTGCGCCAGGCATTGATGGCGGTGGTTTCGCGTGGGTCCACCACCACGTCGGCTCCCATTGCCTCGGCCAGGGCGCGTCGCTTGGGTGAGAAATCGGCAGCGATGATGGGGCCGATACCGCGCATCTTCAGTTCGGCGATGCATGCCAGGCCGACCGGGCCGAGCCCGATCACAATGGCTGACTCGCCGGCGGTGATGCGGCTCTTGGCCACGGCATGCACGCCAACGGCGAGGGGCTCGGTGAGTGCGGCCATCTCGGGCGGTAGTCCGGAGGGCACCTTGATGCCCATCATCTCGTTGAGCACCATCAACTCGGCGTAGCCGCCGTTGTAGGTGTTGCTGAAACCGATGCCGTGCAGACCAGCGTGATCGAACGCCACGGGCATCGACACGATCACATCACCGACGGCCAGATTGCTGACACCCGATCCGAGGCCGATGACCTCGCAACAGAACTCGTGGCCCATCACCATGTCGCGGTCGGGCTCGAATGTCTTCAGCGACATGGGATCTGGTTCAAGGCCTTCGCTGAACGATTCGGCGAGCGCCCGTTGCTCGCGGCCGTGTTGCAACAGGTGCAGGTCGCTGCCGCAGATGCCACAGGCGAGCACCTTGGTCAGTACCTGTCCGGGGCCCGGGGTGGGCTCGGGGATGTCGTCGACTCTGAGTTCCCAATCCCGGATCACGGCTGCGCGCATGGGGCGACAGTAACGCGAACCGGGCGAGGTTTGTCGCTCGAGCCGATGCAGCTCAGCGGCTGAAGGCGGCGATTGCCTCGGTGATCACGGCGAACGCAGCGTCGTCGTCGACGTGTGTGAGGACGTCGCAGTTCGGCGGGTGGCGCTCGATGAGGGCGCGCTGGTCGATCAGGGTCATGCCCCGTGTGTGCTCGCCGCGTGTCTCGATGACCACATGGCGGGCCACCCGCGTGAACAGGTCGGGGTGGGTGAGGGCCATCACGGCGATGGGGTCGTGCACGGCGGCGCCGCCCATGTCGTCGTGGCGGGTCGTGTAGGTGTGGCTGAAGAACGTCAACAGGTCGGCCAGTAGTTCGGCGAGCCGGCCTGGTACGGCCCGCACGGCATCGATGCGCGGTGGGGTGGCCTGGAACTGATGGGTGACGTCGAGGCCGCTCATGATCAGCGGTCCGCCGTATTCGAACACCATCGCTGCAGCCTCGGGGTCGGCCCACAGGTTGAACTCGGCGGCAGCGGTGCGGTTGCCGAATGTGCCACCGCCCATCAAGGAGATGCCGGCGATGCGGTGGGCCAGATCGGGTGCCGCCCGAAGGGCGAGCGCAATGTTGGTCATCGGGCCGATCGGGACCAACCACACGCCCTCGGTGCTGCGGCATGTGTCGATGATGAAGTCGATGGCGTGGTCGCTGTCAGCGGGCCGACTGGGATCGGGCAGGTCGGCGCCGTCGAGGCCACTGGCACCGTGCACGTACCCGGCATGGCGCGGTGGGGCCACGAGCGGCCGCTCGGCGCCGCTGTGCACCGGTGTGTCGAGGCCTAGGAGATCGGTCATGATCAGCGCGTTGCGGGTGGTGAGACTGAGTGGTGCATTGCCGGCGACGGTGGTGATGCCGAGCAGGTTCGTGTGCCGCGCCGCGACCACGATGGCAATGGCGTCGTCGTGTCCTGGATCGCAATCGAGGATGATGGATGGCTTCGGCCCTGCGATGGGTGACATGGAGGTGGGCGACATAGGTATAGAGCATGCCACTCGGCCTGCAGCTATGCGATGGTGAGCACGCCCTCGGCATCGAGCACAGCGGTTCGGCCCACCCATTCGCCAACGCACATCGCTGCGGCCAGGCCGGCATCGGGTGACGAGCCCCAGGCGCGACGACCATCGGGAACGAGGCACGCAGCGAACACCGTCTCCGGGGCGCCGGCGCGGTCGTGTATCACGGTGTATGCCTCGATGGTGACGTCGCCCGCTGCCTCGGCGCCGTCGACCAGCTCTCGTCGGGGCCGTGCGTCAATTTGAGCTTGCGGAGATGCGTGCCGGAACGGCTGTGCCGGGGCGAGCGTGCTGTACACGCCGAACGAGTGCTTCGTTGCGTAGCCACCGTTGCCCCACACCAGACCGGTGGTTCCAGCGCCGGACCGTAGGTCGTGCATGACCGTGGCGATCGCGTGCATGACGTAGTTGTTCCACGGACCACCGGCAAACGGAAGCCCGCCGGTACGGGTGAGTTGACGATCCAGCGACAGGCCGAGCGACTGAGCCCCCAATTGCACGGCCGACGGAAAGCAGCTGTACAGGTCGACGATGTCGATGTCGTCGATGGTGAGACCGGCAAGCTCCAGTGCCATCTGCCCTCCGATCTCGACCGCCGGGGTGCGCGCAAAGCTGTCACGGTTCGACATGAAGCTGTGCTCGTGACAGTCGGTTCCGGCGTGGACGAACACCCACCGGTCTCGGGGTACTCCGAGTTCTTCGGCCTTGGCTGCACTGCACATGATCAACGCGGCGCCCATGTCGACATCGTTGTTCGAGTTCATGTATTTGGTGTACGGGAAGCCGATGGTGCGGTTCGCCGGCGACGGCGTGCGGATCTCCTCGGCGGTGCGTGCCTGCTGCAGCCAGGCGTTCGGATTGGCCGCAGCCACCTCGCTGAAGCGGGCCCAGAGTTCGGTGGCGATGCGCTGCTGCTCGTCGACGGTACGCCCTGCGGCGGCGCGGATGGCGGTCTCGAACATGGGGTACACCTGCACGGGCATGAAGACGCCGTGCGCACGCTCGCTCGGGTGGCTCATGTCGAGGTCCTCGCCGAGGACGCGGGGTGTCTGGCCCTCGGGCGCCTTCGGCCACTCCAGCTCGACACCCTCGCGTCGGGCCTTCATGCGGGTGCGCGATGCCTCGCCGCCGGCAAGGATCGCCAGATCGATCTCGCCGCTCTGGATGTGCAGCGCCGTGGTGTTGACCAGTGTCTGCGGGCTGTTACCGCCGTTGGTGGTGAGCGCTGTCTCGCGCGGGGCGAGGCCGAGTTGCTGCGCGAGCACCCATGCGGGATCGCCGTAGCGCCAACTGAGCAGGCTCACGACGCGGATGGAATCTGCATCGGGGATGGTGGCGAGACCGGCATCGGCCGTGGCGCGGATGACCGCCTCGGCCATCAGCGCAACAGGGTGCAGTGCATCGTCGAGACCAGCGGCGTGGTGTGCAAACTGCCCACCGCCGACGAGTACTGGTGTGCGGGGGTCAATTGGCATAGAAGACGAGGCTATGGCGTCGCGCACGTTTGAAGCGAGTGCGGCCTACCGCCCTACACTCGCCGTGTGTCACGTATCGCGATCGGGTCCGACCATGCCGGCTACGAACTGAAGCAGCACCTCATCGGTGTGCTCGTGGCGGCCGGTCACGAGATCAACGATCACGGGACGCACAGCACCGAGAGCTGCGATTACCCCCCCATCTGTGCGGGTGTTGGTCGAACGGTGCGTGATGGCGAGGCCGATTTCGGCATCGTGCTCGGCGGCAGCGGTCAGGGCGAGCAACTTGCCGCCAACAAGGTGCGCGGCGTGCGCGCCGCGCTCTGCAACGACCTCTACACGGCGCGGATGGCCCGCGAGCACAACAACGCCAACGTTCTCAGCATGGGTGCCCGCGTGGTCGGCGTCGGACTGGCCGAAGAGATCCTGGCCACGTTCCTGGCGACGCCGTTCGAGGGCGGTCGTCACGAACGGCGCGTCGCCCAGATCACCGAAATCGAAACCCAGGAGTTCTTCCGCTGATCGCGGACGAGCCTGTACACCGCCCCACTCAGGAGACAACACCATGCCTTGGCCATCTGATCTCGAACCGGACAACGCTGTCTTCGACCTCATCGATCGCGAGGTCGAGCGCCAGTCCACCGGTCTGCAGCTGATCGCCAGCGAGAACTTCACCTCGCCGGCGGTCATGCGCGCCACGGGTTCGGTGCTCACGAACAAGTACGCCGAGGGGTATCCCGGGAAGCGCTACTACGGCGGCAACGCCATTGTCGATGACATCGAGGCCCTGGCGATCTCACGCGTGAAGGAACTGTTCGGCGCCGAACACGCCAACGTGCAGCCACACAGCGGGGCCAGCGCCAACATGGCCGTGTATCTGGGCATGCTCGATGTCGGCGACACCATCATGGGGCTCAGTCTGGATCACGGCGGCCACCTCACCCATGGTTCGCCGGTGAACGCCAGCGGCATCTTCTACAACTTCGTGTCGTACAAGGTGGACCCCAGCGACGAACGCATCGACTACGACAAGATGCGCGACCTTGCGCTCGAGCACCGGCCGAAGATGATCGTCGCAGGCACCACCAGCTATCCGCGCCGGCTCGATCCCGAGGTGTTCAAGAGCGTTGCCGACGAAGTCGGTGCGCTGCTGATGTTCGACGTCGCTCACCTTGCCGGGCTCATCGCTGGCGGGGCGCACCCCAATCCGGTGCCGCTCGCCGATGTCGTCACGTTCACCACGCACAAGACGCTGCGCGGCCCGCGGGGCGGTTGCATCCTGTCGAAGGCCGAACATGCGGCAAAGATCGACAAGGCGGTCTTCCCCGGTAGCCAGGGTGGCCCGCTCGAGCACGCCATCGCTGGTAAGGCGGTGGCCTTCAAGGAAGCCATGCACCCCAGCTTCTCGGTGTATGCACACCAGGTCGTGGCCAACGCCTCGGCGCTCGCAGCCGCGCTCGCGCATCAGGGTTTCCGCCTGGTCAGCGGCGGCACCGACAACCATCTGATGGTCGTCGACCTGCGACCCTTCGACGCCGATCTCACCGGCAAGGAGGCGCAGAGCGTGCTCGACGAGGCCGGTATCACGCTGAACAAGAACAACGTCCCCAACGATACGCGGAGCCCCTTCGTCACCAGCGGCGTGCGCATCGGTACCCCGAGCGTGACCACGCAGGGGATGAAGGAGCCCGAGATGGTCGAGATCGCCTCGCTCATCGCCGACGCCTTGCGCGGTCGCTCCGGGGCCGCAACGCTCGCTGATGTGCGTCAGCGCGTCGCCACGCTCTGCGCCCGGTTCCCCGTCTACTCCTGAGCGCCCCCACGACCCGCCCGGCGAACTAGCCTCGCCGCGATGCCAGACACCGCCGCATACATCATCGTGGGCGGCTGCGCGGCAGGGGCCACGTTCGTGCTCACGCCGTTCGTGGCGAAGTTGGCCCGTCGTCTGCATTGGGTGGTGCCGCCCGATGAGCGCCGAGTGCACAAGGTACCCACACCCGACGTCGGCGGTATCGCGATGTTCGCCGGGTTCGTCGTTGCGCTCACGCTGAGCCGCTTGATGAACTCCTTCGACGCGCTGTACGCGCGCAACTCAGAGCCACGTGGCGTGCTGGTGGCGGCAGCAATCATGTTCGCCGTCGGGCTCATCGACGACGTGCGTGACATCTCGGCGCCGGCCAAGGTGATCGGCACCGTGCTGGCCGGTTCGGCGCTGGTCTACTACGGCGTCACGATGTTCTATTTCCGTGTGCCGTTGGTCGATGTGTTCGTGCTGGCCGATGAATGGGTGCCGCTGGTGACCATCGTGTGGCTGCTCGGGATGAGCCAGGCGATCAACCTCATCGATGGTCTCGACGGTCTCGCTGCAGGCATCGTCGCCATCGCCGCTGGCGCATTCTTCCTCTACAGCACCGAACTGCAGAACCAAGGAGTGCTCACGCGAGACAGCATTGCCCCGCTCGTGTGCATCATCACCGTCGGCATCTGCCTGGGGTTCATGCCGCACAACTTCAACCCGGCCAAGATCTTCATGGGCGACAGCGGCGCCCTGCTGCTCGGGTTGTTGATGGCCGCTGCAACCAGCGTGGTCGGCGGCCGTGCCGATCCTGTCTCCCAGCAGCGTTTCGGCCAGTCGTATTTCTTCTTCGCCCCACTGTTCATTCCGCTGTTCATCCTCGGCGTGCCGATTCTCGACACGGTCTTTGCGATCGTGCGTCGGGCCTCGCGTCGTCAGAGCCTGGCCACCGCCGACAAGGGACACCTGCATCACCGCCTGATGAACCTCGGCCACGGCCAGCGGCGTGCTGTGCTCATCTTGTGGCTCTGGACAGCGCTGTTGTCGGCGTTTGTGCTCTACCCGGTGTTCACCACCGGCGGGGCCACGCTCGCCACGCTCGGTGTGTTGGCGCTGGGCCTGGGCCTGTTCACGGTGTTGCATCCCGAGGCGCGCAGGCACCGCGCCATGAACGGCGGCGACGAGCCTGTTGGGCACGACCCGGATCACGGCGCTGAATTGGCGAACCCGGACCCGACCCGCTAGCTTGTTCTCGCGTTCACAAGCTTTGCGACACCAACGTCGCCGAACCTGCAACGTCACCGCCACGACATGGACTTCCTGCCCCGCACACGCGTCATCCGTACCGTCAAGGCCACAGCCAATGCCAACGATGGCATCGGTCGTGGCATGGAGTTCGCCATTCTCGTGTTGATGTTCCTCGGCGTCGGCTATGTGCTCGACCGCTGGCTCGACACCAAGCCCGTGTTCATGATCCTGTTCGTGGTACTCGGCCTCGTCGGCCAGTTCGCCAGCATGTGGTACGGCTACGAGGCGCGCATGCGCGAACTCGAATCCGAGCGCCGCGATGCAGCCCATCAGGGCAGGGCATCCGTCCGGTGATGACCGCCACCCCGTCGCCCATGGTCACCCGCCTCGAGGGTGCAGCACCCGAGGTCGAGGTGTCGCGTGACATGATCCGTCGCGGGCTCATCGTGGGTCCGGTGCTCATCGCCCTGTGCGGTGTCATCTGGGGTATGGCGGGTGTCTCGTCGTCGGCCTACGCCCTTGTGTTGGTGCTCGGCAACTTTGCCATCGCCGCTGGTCTCATCGCTATTACGGCTCGCATTTCGCTGGGGCTGATGATGGGTGCCATTCTGTTCGGGTACCTCATCCGGCTCGGGATACTCTTCCTCGCCGTGTATCTGGTGAAAGATGCAGGCTGGATTTCTCGTCCGGCCCTTGGATTGACCATCATCGTGACGCACCTCGGTCTGCTCGCCTGGGAACTGAAGTACGTCGCTGCCTCGCTGGCTCACCCCGGCCTCAAACCATCTCGTTCGCACTGAGAGGAACGGAACTCACTGTGTTGGGTCTTGAATTTCCACCAATTAACGAAATCCTGCGCTGGCAGGACGTCTTCAGCTCGTTCAACAAGATCGCACTGATTGCTGTTGCCGCGGCCGTACTCGGAACCGTCGTGTTCTTGCTCGCCGGCAGCAAGGACGCCACCGTGGCGCCCAAGGGCATCCGCAACCTGGCCGAGACCTCGGTGGAGTTCATCGAGGACAGCGTGATCATGCAGACGATGGGCAAAGAGGGCCTGGGCTGGACCCCGTTCCTGCTCAGCCTGTTCGTCTTCATCTTCTTGTGCAACATGACCGGCATCATCCCGATCCTGCAGATGCCCGCCACGGCCCGCATCGCCATCCCACTGTTTTTGTCGCTGCTCGTATGGATCGTCTTCATCGGCACCGGCCTGAAGCACCAAAAGGCCCGCTACTTCACCAACCTGTTGTGGCCCCCCGGCGTGCCGGCAGCGCTGAAGCCACTGGTGGGACTCATCGAGTTCTTCTCCACCATCATCGTGCGCCCGCTCTCGCTCACCGTGCGACTCTTTGCCAACATGCTCGCCGGCCACATCCTGCTCGTCACGTTCGCACTGCTCAGCGAGGCGATGTTCCAGGCAAAGACCCACGTACCGCTGCTCAACATCGGCGGTGTCCTGCCCTTCTTCATGTTGGTGTTCCTCACCGCATTCGAAGTGCTCGTGGTGTTCCTGCAAGCGTACATTTTCACCATTCTCACCGCCGTCTACATCGGCAGCTCGACACACGCCGAGCACTAAACCCCATCTCCCACAGAGAAACCAACACAGGAGAATCCATCCCATGGAAGCAATTTCACACGTCGTCGCAGCCGGACTCACCGGTGACGAGCAGAAGAAGGCCAACGCAGCGATTGGTGCCGGCTTTGCCTATGGCATCGCCGCAATCGGGCCTGGCATCGGCATTGGCTACATCGTCGGCAAGTCCGTCGAGGCCATGGCCCGCCAGCCTGAGGCAGCCGGCATGGTGCGTACCACCATGTTCCTCGGTATCGCCTTCACCGAAGCACTGGCCCTCATCGGCTTCGTGGTCTTCATCCTCATCGGCCTCTAAATCCATCCGTCCACCCACTCCCACAAGGAGCTGACGTGCTGACAGCCGTCGTCACCCAGTCGGGTTCGGCATTCACGGTTCACCTGGTTGCAACCGTGCCGCCGAACTCCACTGCAGAACAGACAACATCCTCTGAACCTATGCTGCTCGCTGCCAATGAGGTAGCGAGCGTCACGGCCACTGCGGAAGAGACCATCAAGCCCGGTCCGAGCCCCATCGCGCCCGAGCTCAAAGAAGTCGCCTGGGGCGGTGGATCATTCGTGGTCTTTGCCGTGCTCATGCGCTTCGTGCTCTTCCCTCGCCTGAAGAAGGGCATGGACGCTCGCTATGCGGGTATCCGTGCTGATCACGAGGGGGCAGACGCCACACGGGCCGAGGCCAAGGCCGAGGTTGCAGGGTACGAGGCTCAGCTCGCCGGGGTGAAGGCCGAGGCGGCAGCACACATCGATGCCGCTCGCCAGACGCTGGAGGCCGAGCGTGCAGCCCGACTCGAAGTTGTCGGTGCCGAGATCGCCCAACACCGGGCCGCCGCCACTGCCGAGAACGACGCAGCCCGTGCGGCCGTGCAGTCGCAGATCGAATCGGCCGTGGCCGACGTGAGCGGCCGCGCCATCGAGCTTGCCGTTGGCAAGCGTCCCGATGCCACCGTGGTTGCACGAGTGGTTGCCGATGTCATGGGTGCGGGGGTGTCACGATGAGCGCACTGATCCGCATTGCCCATCTGATCGCCAGTGAGAAGACGCCGCATCAGGACAGCGAAGGCATTACCACCAGCTCGTGGATCTGGCCCGAGAAGGCCGAACTGATCTACGGCGTCGCCGCTTCGCTGATCATCTTCGCGATGCTGTTCAAGTTCGCCGGACCGGCGATCAAGAAGGGCATGTCCGCCCGTACGGCACGCATTCAGAAAGAACTCGACGATGCCGCTGGCGACAAGGCCAGCGCACAGACCGAAGCCATCGGCATCCGCCAGGCCAAGGGCGACATCGGCGCCGAGCGCGACCGTCTGCTGGCCGACGCAGCCGTGCAGGCTGGCGCCATGTTGACCGATGGCCGTGGCCGTCTCGAGACTGAGGTCGCCGAGATGAAGGCGCGGGCCCTTGCCGACATCGAAACCGCACGCGGTCGCAGCGCCGACGAACTCCGCGGTGAGATTGCCCGGTTGTCGTCCACCGCTGCCGAGCGGGCCGTTGCCGAGTCCATCGATGACAGCACGCATCAGGATCTGATCGAAGCGTTCATCCAGAAAGTGGGTGCATCCTCATGAGCAACGCACGTATCGAAGGCTATGCCCGGGCGTTATTCGAGATCGCTCGCGCCGAAGGTTCGCTCGACGAGGTCGAAGACGAGCTGTTCCGTTTCGCCCGCAGCTATGAGGGCAGCGAAGCCCTCCGCACTGCGCTCACCGACGACATGATCCCTGCCGGCAAGCGCCAGGCCATCGTCGAGGACCTGCTCGGCGGAAAGGCCACGTCCACCACCACCCAGCTCGTCAGCATGGTGGTCGGTTCGGGTCGCGGCCGCGAACTGCCCGCCATCATCGATCAGCTGGTGGCTCGTGCCAGCAGCGCGAAGAACCTCGAAGTCGCCGAGGTGCGCAGCGCTGTTGCGCTCACCTCCGATCAGCAGACCCGCCTCACCGCTGCCCTGGCCAACGCCACCGGCAAGCAGGTGAACCTGAAAGTTGTCGTCGATCCCTCCGTGCTCGGGGGAATCGTCGCCACTGTGGGCGACACCGTCATCGACGGCAGCGTCCGTACCCGCCTCGACCAGTTGAAGGCCCGGCTCTAAGAGCCGCGGCACCATAGGAAACGGAAACGACATGGCAGAGCTCACGTTGAGCGCCGGCGACATTGCCGCAGCACTGAAGAAGAACCTCGAGGGCTTCGAGCCCTCGCTCGAGGCCCGCACCGTGGGCCGCGTCGCCGAGGTGGGCGACGGTATCGCACGCGTCACGGGCTTGCCCGATTGTGGCGTGAACGAGCTGCTCGAGTTCGCCGATGGTTCGGTGGGCCTTGCCCTCAACCTCGACGAACACTCCATTGGCGCCGTTGTGCTCGGCAATGCCGATGCCATCGAAGAGGGCCAGCCCGTGAAGGCCACCGGCCGCATCCTGTCGGTGCCCGTCGGTGATGCCCTGCTCGGTCGCGTGGTCAACGCCCTCGGCGTGCCCATCGACGGCAAGGGTGACCTCGTTGGCGCCATCCAGCGCCGTGTCGAGATCCAGGCGCCCGGCATCATGGGCCGCAAGCCCGTGCACGAGCCGCTCCAGACCGGTATCAAGTCGATCGACGCGATGACACCCATCGGCCGCGGCCAGCGTCAGCTGATCATCGGCGACCGCAAGACCGGCAAGACCACCGTTGCCATCGACGCGATCATCAACCAGCGTGGCCTCGGCGTGAAGTGCATCTACGTCGCCATCGGCCAGAAGGGTTCCACCATCGCTCAGACCGTGGAGACCCTGCGCCAGTACGGCGCAATGGAATACACCGTCGTCGTGGCCGCTCCCGCCAGCGAGCCCGCCCCCTTCAAGTACCTCGCCCCCTACGGCGGATGCGCGATGGGCCAGCACTGGATGGAAAACGGTGAGCATGCGCTCATCGTGTACGACGACCTCTCCAAGCAGGCCGAGGCCTACCGCCAGGTCTCGCTGCTGCTGCGCCGCCCACCGGGCCGCGAGGCATACCCCGGCGACGTGTTCTACCTCCACAGCCGCTTGCTCGAGCGTGCCGCCAAGCTCAGTGACGAGCGTGGCGCCGGTTCGCTCACGGCACTGCCGGTCATCGAGACCAAGGCGGGCGACGTGTCGGCCTACATCCCCACCAACGTGATCTCCATCACCGACGGTCAGGTCTACCTGCAGGACAACCTGTTCAAGTCGGGCGTGCGCCCGGCCGTCGACGTGGGTATCTCGGTCAGCCGAGTCGGTGGCGCCGCACAGATCAAGGCGATGAAGACCGTCAGCGGCACGCTGAAGCTCGACCTAGCCCAGTTCCGCGAGCTCGAGGCGTTTGCCACGTTCGGTTCCGAACTCGACGCCATCTCCAAGGCCCAGCTCGAGCGTGGTTACCGGTTGGTTGAGCTGCTCAAGCAGCCGCTCAACAGCCCGATGCCCGTCGAAGAGCAGGTCGTGGTGGTGTTCGCCGGTACCAGGGGCTACCTCGACGATCTGCCCGTGGCCGATGTGCGTCGCTTCGAAGCCGGCCTGCTCGAGTTCATGCGCAGCCGCAACGCTGGTGTGCTCGCCGCCATGCGCTCGAACCCGAAGGCCGATGTGCCCGCCGAACTGGCCAGCCTCGTCGTGTCGTTCAAGGAGCAGTTCCTGTCGGCGAATGCCGACGCGGCAGCCGCACGTGCGGTCGACCCCACTGCCACCGATGCCGGTGAAGTGGGCGAGGCACACAGCGACAAGACCCTGGCAACGGAGTGATCTAGATGGCCGGCGGTCAGGAGCGCATTCTTCGCGGACGCATTCGTAGCGTCCAGGCAACGAAGAAAATTACGCGCGCCATGGAACTCATCGCAGCAT
>WLMZ01000091.1 GCA_009726095.1 Actinomycetota bacterium | reverse complement strand
CGGACTTCTAATCCGATGGTCGCAGGTTCGAATCCTGCCGGGGGCGCTGAAAAAGTTGCGAAGTTGCGTCTCTCAGGCCCGTCTTGGGCCTGAGAGACGCAACCTCGGCAGGGAAGCACGCAGGCCGGGAAGCACGCAGGCCGGGACGCACGCAGGCCGGGACGCACGCAGGCCGGGACGCACGCAGGCCGGGACGCACGCAGGCCGGGACGCAACTTCGCACCGGGAAGCACGCAGGCCGGGACGCACGCAGGCCGCTGCATCCAGCGTTGTGCCGGATCTGTTCTGTTGGCGAAACGCCAGCGCGAGTAGTGTCGGCTCTTGCAGCGGCGCTGAGCAGAGAAGGTGGACATGGGCGAAGTAGTCACGCAGGTCGAGATCGGTCCCGTTGGCACCAGATTGCCGACCGGCGCAGTGCTGAGCGCGACGATGCAGCCCGGCGGAGTTGCTGCCGAGTTCGTTGAGCGAACCATCACGTTGAATGCCGATTGGCTGCGTGACAACTGCCCGTGTGATGCGTGCCGCATCGTGCAGACCGACGAGCGCCGCTTCCAGCCATGGCAGCTTCCCGCTGGGGCCGAGATCGCTGGCGTGTCGGCGGCCGACGGCCATCTGTGCATCACCTGGGTCGACGGACACGAGTCCGTGTTTGCCCCCAGCGTGTGGGGACGCATCGACACCGCGACCCGACGTGGCACCTACACCGCCAACCTGTGGACCGCCGGACACGTGATCGAGCGTTTCGATCACGACGAAGCGGTCAACGATTTGGTGACGCGCCGTCGCCTGTTCGAGTCGTTCATGCGCGATGGTGCGATCGTGGTCACCGGCGCACCCACCGTGCCGGGCACCGTGATCGATTTCGTCAAGGCGCTGAACCTCACGCTGCATGACTCGTCGCTCGGCCTGATCTTCGACGTGAAGGTTGACCCGGCCGGCTTCAACGTGGCCTTCACCAACGAGTACATCCCGCCACACAACGACAACGCGCAGTACACCGACCCGCCCAGCGGCCAGGTGCTGGCGATGTTGGTCAACGATGCCTCGGGTGGCGAGAGCGTGGTCGTGGATGGCTGGGCGGTGCTCGAGCAGCTGAAAAGTCTCGACCCCGCAGCGATCGACGCGCTCTGCCGGGTGGCCGTCGGCTTCCGCCAATACTCCACCACCGCAGAGGGGTTCACCCGCGCTGCGCTGGTGGTGCGCAGTCCGTCGGGGCGCTTCACGCACCTGCGATTCTCGAACCAGTTGCGCCAACCGTTGCCGTTCGATCACCCAGAGCTTGCCGAGTGGTATCGCGCGTACCGCCTGCTCGGCGCCATCGTGACCGATCCCGCCAATCACGTGTCGTTCCGACTCAACGCAGGCGACATGTTGTTCGTCAACGGTTACCGGGTGCTGCACTCGCGCACGGCGTTCGACGCTGCTGGCGCCCGGCACCTACAAGATGTGTACTTTGATGTCGACGATGTCGTCGGCAACCTGGCCCGAATGACCGGAGAGGCAACGAACGCGATGGTGAACCCATGAGCAACGAAACATCTACAGCCCCAGCACACATGCCCGAGGGCACAGTGTCCTTCACCGCAATGGAACACGGCACAAAGGACGATTACGTGCTCGTGTTCGCGCACGAGCAGCATCAGATCGACACCCAGGCCGATCGGGTGATGGACTGGCTCAGGCAGATGGAGGGCCCGTCGCCGTATCAGATCTCACGGCTCGATCATGTCCTGCAATCGGCCACCCGCGCCGAGAACGACGGCGCCGACATGGAGACCATTGTCTGCGCGCTGCTGCACGACATCGGCGATGTCATCGGTACGGCCAACCATTCACAGGTCGGTGCGGCGTTGATCCGCCCGTACGTGAGCGAGCAGAACTGGTGGGTCGTGCATCATCACGGGTTGTTCCAGGGGTATTACTGGTTCAGTCATTACGGCCGCCAGCCCAACGAGCGCGACCTGTACATCGACCACCCGTACTACGACGCCACCGTGCGGTTCTGCGCCGAGTGGGACCAGAACTGTTTCGACCCTGCGTACCAGCACCGCCCGCTCGAGTACTTCGAGCCGATGGTGCGCGAGCTCTTCGCCCGCACCCCCAGCGGCGAGCTGTAGGGTCGGCCACCCGGGGCTGCGTGGGTCAGGACTTCGGCTGTTCGTCGAAGGTCGCCCACAACCCGCCGGGGGGTCGGCCTGCATCGCCCGAGTCGACAACCGCAGGTGCGGCCGAGACCGCTGCGCCGGCCCACAGCCCCATTGGGCCTGACTCGGTGGGCAGATGGGAACGGATCCAGGTCATCGGGAACACGCCGATCTCGCGACGGAGTTGGTTGGCGTCGGCCTGCAGGGAGTCGAACTCGGCGCGCGCGGTGTCGTCGGACGAACCCTGCAGCGAATGGCTGGCGATGCCGATACGGCGTTGCAGGGCGATGAAACGTTCGGCTTGTTCTGCGATCACGCCACCGAATCGCTGCTCGATCTCGTCGAGCAGGTTGTCGACGTCGCCGCGACGACCGAGAACGGATTGCTCGCCCGCACTCAGCCCTTGCGCCTGCATCGAGGTGCGCGCCCACCGCAATGACACCGGCCCACCGAGCGCGACCAGTCCGGCTGCGCCGGCGAACACGGCAATGCCGATCAGCGTGACGAGGGTGGCTGACGTGCTGTTGAGCGTGTTTCGGTTGAACACCGAGTGCAGGGACATGGACACCACCAGCGCTGCTGGCACGGCGATCAATCGTTTACCCCAACCCAGCGTTCGGGCGCCGGCGAGCGTTGCGCCGACCAGTGCGGTGCAGCCGGCGTGCATCAGGTTGGTGGACGTGACGCGCGCCAATGCCAGGCTGAGGCCCTCGTTGGCTCCTCGGTCGAGGTAGAGCCAGTTTTCCCGGATGGCGAAACCCGTGGCCGCTGCGAACCCGGCCACCGCACCATCGACGAACCATGTGGACAGCCGTGACGCCGTCAGTGCCGGCAGGACGCCAGCTTTGATGATCTCTTCAGCGATCGGCCCACCAAGGGTGATGACCGAGGCCAATCCAAACGCAGCAAACCAGCGGTTGTTCACCTCGAGAGCGATGAATGTGGAGGCGATACCCCAACCCAGACCGATAACGGGAAGCCACAGCGCGCGTCCCCGGAGGCGTCCGATACGTATGACGAGGGCGAGTACCAACAGTGGCACCAGCGTCGCGATGACATACGCCATGCTCACCGCCCGACGGTCAGACGCGTGATGGCGGCGTCGTGGTCAGAGGTGGACGATACTGGAGTCCGAGAAGTAGTCATACCGCGTGTAAGGTTATCGACCGTGATGTGCAGCCAGTGCGATGAACAAGCTCGTGGGACCTGTCAGTTGTGTGGACGGGGTGTGTGTGCTGAGCATCACTCGTCGCTGCCTTCTCTGGTCGCAATCTACGGACAGGATCCACCGCGAGCCATCGTGGTGAGCGACACCCTGTGGTGCGGTATCTGCCGGCCCCAGCCCGAGCCCATCTCGATGCCGGAGCTGGCATGAGCGCCGGCGAGCCGACGGCCGGAGGGCTGTTCGGGCGCATCGCTGGGCGGCTCGGTGACGACGCCGTTGCTGGCACCAACGCGCCAGACGGACCGTCGTTCTCGATGGCCGATCTCGTGTTGCTGCCGGCCGAGGAGGCCGCCCTGGCTCGCTTCGTCCTGCGCGCCGACGAACCCCCGACCGTCGAACATGCGGCGGCAGGGTTGCAATGGGCGATCGACGAGGTGCACCGCGTGATCGGGCGCCTGTCTGAAGTCGGGGCAGTGGAGCTCGCCGACGGCGTGCTGCGTCCGGCAGGATCTTGGCGCATCCAGCGCCGCCAACCCGCTGGCATCTGGTCGCGCCTCGCCGATCTGTAGTAGCAGCGCGGTTGCGTCGCTGGACTCTGCTACAACACTGCAATGCGTTCGGCCGTTGCTGCCCTTGATCATCTCGTCCTGGCGACGCCCGACCTCCATGCCACGACCGCCTGGTTGAGCGAGGCAACCGGTGTCGTTGCGTCGCCCGGTGGCCCCCATGTGGGCAAGGGCACGCGCAACGAGTTGTACTCACTGGGCCATGCGAGCTATCTCGAGATCGTGGGCCCTGACCCTGCACAGGACCCGCCGCTCCACCCGCGTCCGTTCGGTATCGATGACCTGTTGCTGGCGGGGATCGCCGGGTGGGCGGTGGCGGTGGCGGATATCGAGGCGAGCATCGCTGCGGCGCGCCGGGTTGGCTACGACCCAGGGCCCGCCGCCGAGATGCAGCGTCGTCGGCCCGACGGCGCCCTGTTGAGCTGGCGGCTCACCATGCCGACGTCGGCCTCGGTACCGTTCCTCATCGAGTGGGAGACCCCGATGCACCCGGCCACCGATGCGGCCCCCGGTATCGAACTGGTCGAACTGCGTGCACGCCACCCGCAGCCGACAGTGCTCTCCAACGTCCTCGCCGCATTGGGTGTGGAGATGGGCATCGAACGTGGCCCAGAGGCGCTGCTCGTGGAGCTGACCGGTCCGGCCGGTTCGGTGTGGTTCGCCTGATCGAGGCGAACCGAACCGAGTACGGAGAGACCCGGGTGCGGGCGGAGGGACTCGAACCCTCACATCTTTCGATACAGGGACCTAAACCCTGCGCGTCTGCCAGTTCCGCCACGCCCGCGTGACACCTACAGCCTGCCCGTAAAGTTGCGTCGCCGCAAACGCCGTCACGGCTGCAGACTCACGATGATGTCGGCGCCCCCCGGATCGGCATCGACCAGCCAGGCGCCCGGGATGGTGATCGAACGGTTCGGCACCAACCGCCCGCGTGGACGGCCCCACCACAGCGTGGTGGTGCCCTGCGTGACGGCAACGGTGCGCGACGGCGTGAGACGGTCGACCCGCAGGGTGATCCGCCCGCCGGGGGCGGTGCCGGGTTCGCCGAGTCGCGAGGGGGCAACCCACGCGACCGGTGCTTCGGCGATCAACCTGACCCGGGTCGTTGGCCATGCGGGGTGCTCGAGCCACTGTCGCACGGCGGTGGCAGCGTGGCGGCCGTCGAGCGCGCACACGTCGGCGGTCTCGGCCGGATGCACCATGTTGCCGATGGCGAACACCCCGACGCGGTTGGTTCTGAACGCTGTGTCGATCGCCGGCCCGCGATGCGTGTCGTCGATGACGATGTCGCCGCGTCGGGCGAGTTCGTGATCGGGTATCCAGTCGCCCGTGAACACCACCGTGTCGCAGTCGATGCGCCGGCCGTTGCTCAGCGTGACGGCGCGCACATGGTCGCGTCCGTGGATGGCTTCGACTGTGCAGCCGGTGATGATCGGTACGCGGTGACGGCCAGCCGTGAGCAGGCGCAGGGGGGCATAGGTCTGGTGGCGGGTGAGCGGCGTGACCATCGCAACGGTGCGACAGGCTGCGTGCTGCAGCGTGAGCACGGCCGAGAAGCTGACGTGCTGGGCACCAACGATGACGGCGCGTGTGCCGGGTTGGCCGTGGTGGATCGTGGTGAGCTGTTGCAGCGACCCGGTGGTGAAGACCCCGCCGCCACGATCGCCGGGGACCAACAGGGCCGCCCTCGGTCGTTCGCGTACGCCGGTTGCCAGCACGACCGCACGAGCATGGATGTTTGACATGCCATGCCGGTTGACGGTCTGCAGCGATGTCGCCCCGGTCCAGTCTGTGGCCGTGGTGGCGGTACGGATGTCTACGCCGGCCTGTTCGGCGCGTGTGCGCATGGCCGCTGCGTACGCTGGTCCGGCCATGATGCGGTGCATGTCGCGCATGCCGTAGCCGAGGTGTGCGCTGTGCCGTGGTACGCCTCCGGCCTGGGCCTCGCGTTCGAGCACCACGACCCGGGCGACGCCCTGGCCGCGCAACGCAATCGCTGCGGCCAGGCCGGCGGGTCCGCCGCCGACGACGACGACGTCGGCCGTCTCGTCGGTGGTCATGGTGCACCCATCCAATCGCTCATCGGTCGCCCGCTCGATTCGGCAGCGATCGAACAGACCGCTGCACTGCAGTAGAACCCCTGACAGCGCCCGGCCAGCGCCCGCGTGCGACGGCGGATGCCATCGAAGGTGGTGGCCGGCGGTTGCTCGGTGCACGCAGCGACGATCTCGTCGTGCGTCACCCGTTCGCAATGGCACACGATGTCGCCGCTGGCGCCGACCTGATAGGGACGTTCGAAGGCCTCGCCCAGGTTCGTCACCTGTGTGCTGCGTATCGAGCCCGCTGCTTTCGGGATGACCTCGAGACCGCAGGCGGCAACGAGCGCAAGTGCTTCCTCGGCGATGGCCATCGAGGCGGTGAGACCGGTGGATCGGATACCGCCCAGGCAGACGTACCTGAACTCGCGGTCGTGGGTGATCTGGTAGTCGCTGTGCTCGGTGGCGGCGCGCAGCCCGGCATAGACGGCGGTGACCTCCTCGCGGATCAACGCAGGCAAGATGCGACGTCCCTTGGCGAGTAGTGCGTCGATTCCCGCTCGCGTCGAACCCGTGGCGGTCCGGTCGTCGATGTCGTCGGCCGTCGGTCCGAGCATGACGTTGCCGAACACCGTGGGGGCAACGAGTACGCCCTTGGTGTGCCCCGTGGGTACCGGCAGCAGCGTGCGTTGTAGCAGCGGTCGGGCGAGCTTGTCGAACACGATCAGCTCGCCGCGGCGGGGCCGAATGGTGAACCCGGCGAGGCCGAACAATGCATGCACTTCGTCGCTGTGCAGGCCAGCGGCGTTCACCACGCACCGGGTGCGAACCGTGGCGCCGTCGGACGACTCGATCACGGTGGTGTCGAACTGCCGCTCGAGTTTCGTCACGTGGCGATTCGGCAACCACGACACACCGTTGGCGAGGGCCTCGCGTGCAAATGCCAGCGGTGTGCCCCATGGGTCGATGATGTGCTCGTCGGGCACCAACATGCCGGCAGCGACGCCGGTTCCCAGGTGCGGTTCCAGTTCGTACACCGTGGCAGCATCCACCACCGAGGCAGCGTGATACCCGTTTGCCCCGGCCTTGGCGGCCAGACCGGGTAGCGCGGCGGCCTGTTCGTCGTCCCATGCCACCAGCGCGGCCCCGGTACGTTCGATCGCGATACCGACCGTCGGCGCATAGTCAGA
Source organism: Actinomycetota bacterium (assembly GCA_009726095.1). Lineage (GTDB taxonomy): Bacteria > Actinomycetota > Acidimicrobiia > Acidimicrobiales > Ilumatobacteraceae > WLMZ01. Next base: position 7,330 of record WLMZ01000091.1, on the reverse strand, counting down.
CAGCAGTTCGTAGCCGCGGCTGACCAAACGCGATTCCAGCGATCCGGGCGTTGCGTCGAACCCGGTGTGCAGGATCGCCGTGTTGGCCTTACTGGTGCCGCTTCCCACGTCGGGGGCAGCGTCGAGCAGGGCGACCCTGAGATGCTGGTGCGAGAGCAGGCGCGCCACGGCGCAGCCGACCACTCCGGCTCCGATGACGACAACGTCGTACGGGAGATCGTCGGGCTCAGGCACCGAGCACCAACGTGGCCTCGGCCGCGGATCGCCATGCCTCGAGGCGTTCGGTTGCCGCGCTGGCGCTGATGCGTGGTTGCACGATGTGCGAGGGCTTCCACGCCGGCAGGGCTGTCGAGCCCCCCGCCCCGATCTGGGCGAACGATGCAACGCCCAGCGCAGTTGCGTTGGGTGATGGGTACACCTCGACCGGCGCCTGCAGCAGGTCGGCCTGTGTCTGGAGCAGCACCCGGCTGCGCGTCAGGCCGCCGTCGACGCGCAGTCGTGTCAGCGGTGAGCCCAGGTCGGCGCCAGCGGCGCCCGCCAGCCATGCGACCTGGGCTGCGATGCCTTCGATCACTGCGTGTACCACGTGGGCGCGGGAGGTGGTGAGCGAGAACCCGGTCAGGGCCCCCTTGGCGTGCGGCGCCCAAAAGGGTGCGCCGAGGCCGGCAAGACCGGGCACGAAGGTGACGCCTCCAGCGCTCTCCACGGTGCCGCCGAGGGCGTCGAGGTCGCTGGGGCTTTCGATGATGCCGACATCGTGTAGCCAGGTGACGGCTGCGCCGACGGTGTACACCTGACCATCGAGACACCACGTGGTGTCCTTGCCGATCTGCCATGCAACGCAACCGACGAGGCCGTTCGATGACCGGGTGGGTTGGTGCCCGGTGGACGCGAGCAGGAACGCCCCCGTGCCGTAGGTGCACTTGGCCTCACCCGGGGCGAAGCACGACTCGGCGAACAGGGCGGCCTGCTGATCGACACACGCCCCGGTGACCGGTATCGGCTCGGTGCTGAAGGCAGTTGTCTCGCCGATGTAGCCAGCAGTGGGCACGATGGTCGGCAGGGTTGCGGCGTCGATACCGAACGCCTCGCATGCGGTGTTGCTCCACGTGACGGTATCGAGGTCGAGGAGGAGCGTGCGGCTGGCGGTGGCGGCGTCGGTGACGAACGCGCCGCACAACCGGTTCAATAGCCACACGTCGCTGGTGGTGATCACGGGCGAGGGGCCGACGCGCTGACGGAGCCAGGCGATTTTCGGGGCGGCGAAGTACGGATCGAGCTCGAGCCCGGTGATGGCGGTCAGGCGTTCGGCCCAGCCGGCGGAGCGCAGGTCGTCGCACAACCCGGTGCTGCGGCGGTCCTGCCAGACGATGGCGGCGCTGACAGGGCGGCCGGTGGCGCGTTCCCATGCCATGACGGTCTCGCCCTGATTGGCCAGGCCGATGGCGTCGACACGGCCACGCCCGGCGCGTGCCAGCGCGTCGCGTCCGGCGTCGAGCACGCTCTGCCACAACAGCTCGGGGTCGACTTCGACCCCACCGTCGGCGGTGGCTGTTGGCGCGCAGGCAAACTCCGCTTCGGCAACGACCACGCCGTGGTCGACCACGACGGCCTTCGTGGCCGAGGTGCCCTGATCGATCGCAAGTACTCGCATCGCTCAGATTGCCGGAGGGTGCGCCCCGGTTGTGTGCGCGCGCTCGCCGGGCTGGTCCATGTTGCCACCTTAGGGCGTGGCACGAACCGAGACGGTCGCCCCTTGTCGGTGCGTCGCATCGGCCGCACATCGGTTACGGTCTGTCCCATGATCCGTGTCAGCGTTTTGTATCCCGGTGGCGACGACGTCACGTTCGACCACGACTACTACAAGAACACCCACGTGCCGTTGGCATGTGCGGCCTGGAATGTGGGCAGCGAGATCGACAAGGGCGTCAACGGCCCCTACGTCGCCGCTGTTCATTTCTTCTTCGAGTCGATGGACCAGTTCCAGGCGGCCATGGGCTCGCCCGAGACCGGCGCAGTGATGGCCGACGTGGCCAACTACACCAACGCCGCTCCGGTGATGCAGATCTCCGAGATCGTCTGACGCGTCGCTGCAGCGATGGCGTTCCACGGTTTCTCAGAGGACGCGCTCGCGTTCTACGAGGGCCTGGCGGGCGACAACTCCAAGCTCTACTGGCAGGCCAACAAGGGCACCTATGACCTGCACGTCAAGGGTGCAATGCTGGGCCTGCTCGAGCAACTCGACGAGTTCGGTCCATTCCATGTGTTCCGGCCGTTCAACGACGCGCGCTTTTCCAAGGGCCGCCCACCGTACAAAGAGCACATCGGGGCGCTCGGCGAGCGCGAGGGCGGTGCGGTCTTCTACGTGCAGTTCTCGGCCGCTGGACTGGTGACCGGCTCGGGGTACTACGCGATGGCCAACGATCAGCTCGAACGGTTCCGAACGGCCATCGATGACGAGCACCGCGGTGCCGAGGTACAGGCCATCTGCTCGTCGTTGACCAAGCGGGGTTACACCATCGGGGCGATCAGCGAGCTCAAGACGGCACCGCGCGGCTATCCGAAGGATCATCCTCGCATCGAGCTGCTCCGGCGCAAGGGACTCACCGCATTCAAGTCGTGGGGGCCCGAGCCGTGGATGCAGACACCGGCCGTGGTGAAGCGGGTGCGCGACAGCTGGAACGGCGCAGGCAAACTCGACGACTGGCTCGACAGCCATGTTGGGCCCAGCACGTTGCCCCCGCCCGACTGGGACCGGCCCTAGCGACGCGATCGCCCACCCCGGATCGGGATCAGTCGGGGGCGACGGTGATTCGATAGGCGCAGCGCGCGTCGCCGCCGAGCAGATGCTGCTGACGGGTGACCACCACCGTGGTGCCGAGCACGGCCTGGAAGACGTCGAGCTCGCTGCGGCACAGGCTCGGGCATGCTGCGGCGGCATTGCAGATGGGGCAGTGGTGCTCGATCAGCAGCAGGTCATTGCCGTCGGTCACGACCTCGGCCAGATAGCCCTCGCTGGTGCGCCGGTCGGCGAGCGCGCCCACCCGCACCGCAACCGGGCCCTCGGGAAGTGCAGCGCGATATGCCGACAGCTGCCGTGTGGCGCGGTGGTCGATGAGCCGATCGAGGGCATCGTCGCCCAACGTGGAGCGGATCGAGTCGACGAGTTCGACCGTCAGCTCGCTGTGCCGGTCGGGAAAGAGCTCGCGGGCGAGGGGAGTGCTGCGCCAGTGAATGGCTGGGCGGCCGCGACCATGGGTCTGGCCTTCGAAGCGTTCGACGAGCCCGGACTGCTCGAGCGCGTCGAGGTGCTGACGCACCGCCGTGGTGGTGGTGGCAAATCGCTCGGCGAGCTCGTGGGCGGTGGCCTCGTCGGCGCGCTTCAGCGCCTCGATGATCCGTCGCTTGGCATCAGTGAGTTCGGCCATCGACCTGACTCTAACGGATTGAGTAAGCGATCACTTTGTTTAAAAGCGCAGCGCCGATGTGCCCGACTCTGCCGTATCAAAGTGAGCATTGCCGTCCGGGCTTTGACAGAATGTAAAGCGTGACCTCAGCAACCGACACTGCCAACGACACGCGCGACGCGCTCATCAACCAGTTCGGTCTCGCCGATGCCGTGGTCGACCCCGACTCGTTGGCCCACAGCGTGGCCCGCTTCCGCGAGCAGGGCATCACGCTGCCGACCTTCGCCCAACTCGCCGATCCGAGCACCATCGATCCGGCGATCACGGCCGGAGTTGGCAAGAACGACCCCGATGCCCGCAACCTGTGGCGCGTGCACTGGTACAACGACCTCGCCGGGAACCGTGTCAGTGTGCCCGATCATGTGGTGCTGACCAAGGAGATCACAGGGGTCGACAGCCCCATCATCGTCGTCTTCGGCGATCGCTTCCCGATGATCACCGCCCACAAGGTGCTTGCCGCGTACAGCTGCCTGGCGCCGCGCGTGGTCACCGGCCAGTTCGATCCCACCCGCCACCGCGCGATCTGGCCGAGCACCGGCAACTATGCCCGCGGCGGCATCGCGATCAGCCGCATCATGGCCAGCCGCGGCGTGGCCATCCTTCCTGCGGGCATGAGCCAGGAGCGCTTCGACTGGCTCGACCAGTGGTGTGCGAACCCGGCCGAGGACGTCATCCGCACGGTCGGTACCGAGAGCAACGTCAAGGAGATCTACGACGCCTGCAACGACCTGGCCAAGGATCCCGGCAACTTCGTGCTCAACCAGTTCTGCGAGTTCGGCAATCACCTCGGCCACTACGAGGTCACGGGCCGCGCCCTCGGTCACGTGTTCGAACACGTCGCGGCTGCGCTGGGGCGCCCCGAACTGCGCCTTGCGGCCTTCACCAGCGCCACCGGCTCGGCCGGCACCATCGCCGCCGGTGATCGCCTGAAGGATCAGTACGGCACCAAGATCGTTGCGGTCGAGGCGCTCGAATGCCCCACCATGCTCGAGAACGGCTTCGGCGAACACAACATCCAGGGCATCGGCGACAAGCACATTCCGCTGATCCACAACGTGACCAACACCGATGTGGTCGTGGCCATCAGCGATCGTGCCACCGACGAGCTCGATGTGCTGTTCAACACCTCAGCGGGTCGGGATTACCTCGTCAACGTCAAGGGCTTCTCGGTCACGCTCATCGAGGCGCTCGAGCACTTCGGGTTCTCGTCCATCTGCAACACGCTCGCAGCGATCAAGACCGCCAAGTTGTTGGGCCTCGGCGCCGACGATGCCATCATCACCATCGCCACCGACGGCGCTGCGCTGTATCCCAGCGCCCGAGCCAAGACCCTCGCCAGCCGTTTCGGCAACGACTTCACCACCGTCGATGCGGCCGAGGTGTTCGGCGAGCACCTGGCCAACGTGACCACCGACTCGATGATTGAGTGCACCGAGCGCGATCGCAATCGCATCTTCAACCTCGGCTACTACACCTGGGTCGAGCAGCAGGGCACGCCGTTCGAGCTGTTCGAGGCGCGTCGGTCGCAGAGCTTCTGGCAGGGACTGCGTCGCTACCTGCCGGTCTGGGACGAACTCATCACCGATTTCAACGCACGGGTTGCTGCGGACAGCTGACGCGATGCCTTCCGTGGGAGTGGTCGGATGGCGTTGCGTCGTGTGCGGTGCAACGGTCGACATCGCCGAGCCAATGGTGTTCCGGTGCCCGAACGCCACGGCATCTGACCCGTTCCACACGCTGCAGATCGTGCAGCGCGACGAACCGGTGCAGTGTGCTGCCAACGAACCGAACCCGTTCGTGGCCTACCGCCGGTATTACGCATGGGACTCGTTCGCCGAGGCGGTGGGTCTGAGCGACGAGGCCCGCACCGACCTTGTCGTTCAGGTCGATGCGAAGGTGGCTGCGATAGCCGGCACCGGGTTTGTGATCACCCCATTCACGCGCGCCGCTGCGCTGTCCGCAGCGCTCGGCTTCGCTGCTGACGGGGGCGTGTGGGTGAAAGACGAGACACACCAGGTGGCCGGGAGCCACAAGGCGCGGCACCTGTTCAGCACCCTGCTGCACCTGTTGGTCGCTGAGTCCGTGGGCGGCACACCGTGGGGTGATCGCGTCGCCGACCGCTCCACGCTGGCGATTGCCTCGTGCGGCAATGCGGCATTGGCGGCATCGACGTTGGCGGCAGCGGTGCAATGGCCGATCCAGGTCTTCGTGCCAACGAATGCCAACCCGGCGGTGCTCGTTCGTCTTGGCGAGCTCGGAGCCACGGTCACCATGTGTCCACGTCGCCCCCATGATCCCCCCGGGGACCCCTGCGTGTTGCGCTACCGCGAGGCCGTTGCCGCCGGCGCGGTGCCGTTCAGCGTGCAGGGCCCCGAGAACGCCTGGTGTCTCGATGGCGGTCGCAGTATTGGTTGGGAGATGGCCGGCGAGACGTTGGACCGTGTGTTCGTGCAGGTGGGTGGGGGAGCCCTCGCCCGGTGTGTCATCGGTGGGCTCGCCCAGGCCCGCGCCGGACGCGATGGGGTGCTGCCGAAGCTGCATGCCGTGCAGACCGAGGGATGCGCGCCGTTGGCGCGTGCCTGGCGACGTGCTCTCGATGGACCGGGGGGTCTGGCCACGGCCGGTGCCCGCTGGGGTGTCTGCATGACGCCGTGGGAGTCCGAGCCGCATTCAGCGGCCGACGGGATCCTCGATGACGAAACCTACGACTGGCTGGGTGTGGTCAATGGCCTGGTGGCCAGCGGTGGATCTGCGGTGGTCGCGCCCGAGGCCGATGTGCTGCTGGCCAACCAGCTTGCCGGGGCCCACACCACGATTGATGCAAGCCACACCGGCACGGCAGGGTTGGCTGGTCTGTTGGCGATTCGTGGCGAGGTGCGCGATCACGAGCGTGTGGCGGTGATCTTCAGCGGCATCCGCCGCTGAGCTCTTGTCAGGCCCGGAACGAGATGGCCGAATCCCGATAGTCTGAGCCGCATGTCGGATTTCATCACGCCCCTCGCCGCAGACACCAGCTTCGATCCCCGCAGTGACGTGTTCAACCGCTTGCTGAAGAACCGGGTGGTCATGCTCGGCACCGACGTCAACGACGAGATCGCCAACCAACTCTGCGCACAGCTGCTGTACCTCGAGGGCGAAGACCCCAACGCTGATATCTGGCTGTACATCAACAGCCCTGGCGGCTCGGTGTACGCCGGCATGGCCATCTACGACACCATGCAGTTCGTCAGCTGCGAAGTGGCAACGGTCTGCATGGGTATGGCTGCCAGCATGGGCCAGTTCCTGCTCACCGCCGGTGCGCCGGGCAAGCGGTTCACGCTGCCCAATGCCCGGGTCATGATGCACCAGCCCAGCGCCGGCCTGCGCGGCCAGGCCGCCGATATCGCCATTCAGGCCGAGCAGCTCGTGTACACAAAGCGGCGTATGGCCGAGCTCACGGTGCACCACACCGGTCAAACGCTGGAGAAGATTCAGGCCGACAGCGAGCGCGACCGCTGGTTCACCGCCGAGGAAGCCAAGGAATACGGCCTCGTCGACAAGGTCATCGTCAAGCGCGGCGAGATCCACTGACGGGTCCGGCCCGTTTGGGTGGGCAGCGTTGCCTCAGCCGCTGGTCGGTGGGGCAGAGGAATCCGCTCCACCAACCGGTCCGAGCTCGAGCCCACAGGTGGTGCGTGCCCAGTCCACCAGGTTCTCGGCGGCGCGCTGTGTGGCGTACGCCTGATCTGCGACGGCCTGCATGGACGCCGGATCGTTGATGTCGACCGAGTTCGCCGTCTTGAGGTTGGTGGAAAGCTGATCCCAGTTCTCCTGCACCTCCAACGGCGCGACCTCACCCATGCGTGAGTAGAGGTTGATCAGCG
>WLMZ01000090.1 GCA_009726095.1 Actinomycetota bacterium | reverse complement strand
TCGTCGTAGGCCTTGATAGCGACGTTGAACGCGCCAGCCTTGCCGCCGGCCTGCTCCAGCAACAGCTCAATGGCGTTGTTGGTGTCCTTCGATGCATCCGCATTTGCACCCTGCAGGGGCAGGTCGGTCGCAATGATGAGCGTGTCGCCGCTGGCCGTCGTGCCGCCAGCCGGTGTGGTTGTGTCTGACTTCTTATCGCTTGAACACGCAGTGCCGACCACTGCGAGTGCGATGAGTAGGGCCGAAGCCTTCCTAAGCATCATAAATTGCCTTTCGTTGGCATGGTTCCTCCCCCCGAGGCAGAAGCCAGCAGGTGACTGCCGAGCATCCGCCAAACCGCAACGCGGCCTTGGGTCGCGGCATTGGACCGCAACTCAAGACGGTAGTACGAAATCCAAGGGTTGTTCAAGGAGCGCGCGCAATGTTCACGGACACGCCGCATTCAGCGCTGGAGGTAACCTCGGCGCTCATGGACTCGACCACCGCCGTGCCCCAACCAACGCTCGGCGCCGACACGACGAACAGTTGCGAGATCCTGCTCATTCGCCACGGCCGTTCGGCCGATGTGGTGCCCGGGTCCCCCGAGTCCGCCGACCCCCCGCTGCACACGGAAGGGGTTGCCCAGGCGGCTCTGCTGGCCGATCGGCTCGCACCCAAGACCCTCCATGCGGTGTATTCATCGCACCTCTCCCGCGCCCGCCAGACAGCACAGCCACTGGCGGCGGCCCGCGGCCTGGAGGTTGGCGTATTCAACGACCTCGAGGAGGTTCGCTTGGGCGATTGGGGCCACGGGGAGTTCCGCCGCCGCGCCTCGGTCGCTGATCCCGAGTTCATGGCGTGGGTACGTACGGGTCGGTGGGACGGCATCCCGGGGGCCGAGGGCGACCAGGCCTTCCGCTCCCGAGTGTCAGCGGTGGTGAACGAACTGGCGCTACGCCATCGCGGCGAGTCCATCGCCGTGGTCGCCCATGGGGGAACCATTGGCAGCTACCTCGCCAGCGTGCTCGGTATCCACCGCTCGCTGTGGATGACCGTCGAGAACACCAGCATCAGTGCGGTGCGAATCAGCGACGACGGCCCCACGGTGGTTGCCATCAACGATTGCCACCATCTCTACGACCCCGTCGTCGGCCGGGCACCGCTTCGGCTGTAACTGCGCACGACGCTGGCGAGTACGGTCGCCTCGTGACCACTGCAACCTCCACCCCCGGCCGACCAGCCCCACTCAAGACGCCGATCACCGAGATGCTCGGCATCGACTATCCCATCGTGCAGGCGCCGATGGGTTGGATCGCTCGTTCCCAGCTGGCCGCCGCAGTGTCCAACGCCGGCGGCCTCGGCATCATCGAGACCTCGTCGGGCGAGCTCGACAACGTACGACGCGAGATCATCCAGATGCGCGAGCTCACCGACAAGCCCTTCGGTGTCAACATCGCCCAGTTGTTCGTGCGCGACCCATCGATTGTGCAGTTCGTGGTGGATCAGGGTGTGAAGTTCGTGACCACCTCGGCCGGCGACCCGACGAAATACACCGCACAGCTGAAGGACGCCGGCCTCACCGTGTTCCACGTGGTGCCAACGCTGGCAGCTGCGCTCAAAGCCGTTGGCGCCGGAGTCGACGGCCTGGTCGTAGAGGGCGGCGAGGGCGGCGGCTTCAAGAACCCACGCGACGTCAGCACAATGGTGCTGGTGCCGCTCATCGCGTCGCACGTTGACGTGCCGATCGTCGCTGCTGGCGGCATCTGCGACGGCGCCTCGATGGCTGCCGCCTTCGCGCTCGGTGCGCACGCCGTGCAGATGGGCACGCGTATGGTCTCCGCAGCCGAGTCTCCGATCCACGAGAACTGGAAGCACGCCATCGTCTCTGCAGCCGAAACAGACACCGTGTTCCTGAACCGCTTCTCACGACCCGGCCTCCGTGCGTTGCGTACCGAGCGCACCACCCGCCTCGAACACCTCGACCATGTCGACATGAGCGAGTTCGGAACCGCGATGGATCTCTATTTCGGCGGCGACATGGAATCTTCCATCGCACTCACCGGCGAGGTGGCCGGCCGTATCGAATCCGTCCGCCCGGTGCTCGACATCATCCACGACACCATCCGCGAGTTCCGCGCCGTCGCTGCGAGCTTTACCGCCTACGCCTGATCGTCGTCGCCTGTCACCGACCGGATGGACAGCCACAGCTGCATCGTCGCGACCCACAGCCCCGTGGCGAGCGCCACGTGGAATCCCACCAGAACGGCCGGCACCCCGGTGAAGTACTGGGTGTAACCGATGGCGGCCTGCGCTATCGCCAGCACCGTCCAAGTGGTCAATACGTTGTCGAGTACCGCCCGATCTGCATGACGAACCCGCAGCCGCCACAGCAGGGCGAGGGTGACAGCGATGACGCACATCACCGCAATGCCGTGGATGCGGGCCACGGTGCTGATGGCCACGTGAAAACGCTTCGCCTTCTCATCTCCGGCGTGCGGCCCGGCACCGGTGACAAAGGTGCCGGTGACGAGCGCCAGACCGGTGAGGACCGTGATGCCCTTCACCCACGCGGCCGTTGCCGTGCTGACCACCGCTGCACGGACGCCGCCATCGGCCTCGCCCGAGCGACGCACCAGCACGGTACCGAGGCCGACCAGCACCATTGACAACAGGAAGTGTTGCTGGTTCGCAAAGGGGTTGAGCTTGGTGAGCACCACGATGGCCCCGACCAGGCCCTGCATCGGCACCCCCAGCGCGATGAGCACTGCAATGGTGGTGAGATCACGCCGCCGCGGTCGGCGCTTCATGGCTCCGAGCACAGCAGCGATGACGACGATCATGACCACCCCGGTGAACAGGCGGTTGATCTGTTCGATGGCGCCATGGGTGGTGGAGACATCGATGAACTTCTCGGCGCTGCAGTTCGGCCAGTCGGCACATCCCAGACCCGAGCCGCTGAGACGGACCGCAGCTCCGGACACCACGATGATGCACAGGGCAACGAGCGCTGCAATGGAGATCTTGCGATAGGTGGTCGGGGTCATCGCCGAGAATCGTAGAGCCTGCGTCCCGTGTTCTTCCCGACGGCCGCAGGTGGCTACGGTCACGTTCGTGCTCAGCAGCTACGACGACTTCCCCATCCATCAGGCGTGCGTGCCCATTGCCCATTCGGCCACGCCCGACCCGAACCACTACGACCGCTACTTCTTCAACGGCTACACCGCCGACGGATCGATCTATTTCGGACTGGCGATGGGCCTGTACCCGAACCGCCATGTCATGGACGCTGCGTTCAGCGTGGTGCGCGACGACGAGCAGATCAGCGTGTTCGCATCGGCGCGGGCACCCAAGGATCGACGCGACGCCACCACCGTTGGTCCCATCCGCGTGGAGGTGGTGCAGCCCCTGCACATCCTTCGGCTGCACGTGGATGCTCCCGATCAGGGCCTGCGCGCCGAGCTGACCTTCACATCGTCATCGGCAGCCATCGAGGAGCCGCACTTCTTCCAACGCGCCGGCGTGCGCACGCTGTTCGACTACACCCGTCTCACCCAGTTCGGCACGTGGGCAGGATGGATCGAGGTCGATGGCCAGCGCATCGACCTCACCGGGCTTCATGTCACGGGCTCACGTGACCGTTCGTGGGGCGTGCGTCCCGTGGGCGAGCCAGCGGCGTTGGGCGCTCCAGTGGGTTGGCCGCAGTTCTTCTGGCTGTGGGCACCGGTGAACTTCCCTGAGTTCTCCACCCACTTCGACGTCAACGAATACGGCGACGGCCGGCGTTGGCACGAGGTCGGTGCCTTCGCCCGCAACGGCGCCGAGGCAGAGATGATGCGTACGGTCGACTATCGCATCACGTGGCAGCCCGGCACGCGTTGGGCAACGTCGTTCGAATACGACCTCGTCTCGTGGACCGGCACGGTGGCCACGATCACGCTCGAGCCCATGTACCACTTCCATATGCGCGGCATCGGCTACGGCCATCCCGAATATGGGCATGGCTACTGGCGTGGCGAATCAGTGGTGCACGGCGAGCGCCTCAGCCTGCCGGTCGCCACGCCGCTCGCCCGCGACAACGTGCACGTCCAGACGCTCTGCCGAGCCACCTACAGCGACACCGACGGCAACGCAGCGCAGGGCGTGGGAATCCTCGAGCAACTCTGCGTCGGCGATCACCCCACGGGCCTGCGTGGCATCCTCGACGGCTACCAGCCCTAAGCGGTCTCTGCCTCAGGTATGGCGAATGGTCATGCCGCCATCGACGGGGATGATTGCACCGTTGATGAAGCTGGACGACGGCAGACACAGGTTCAGCGTCATGTGCGCTACCTCCTCGGGGTCGCCGTAACGGCGCAGCGGCACGCGCCGCTTGGCGTACGTGGCCTTGGCCGCCTGGTCGATCCCTGATGTCATGCCGGTGTTGATCGGCCCCGGGCAGATGCAGTTCACGTTGATGCCATGACGGCCGAGTTCCACGGCGAAGCTCTTGGTCAGGCCGACAACACCGGCCTTCGAGGCTGCGTACGCAGCGAGCCCCGCCGTGGTGACGATCGATTCGGTGGAGGCAATGTTGACCACCCGCCCGGCACCACTGGCCTGCAGGTACGGCAGGCACAGGCGGATGAGCCGGGCATGCGCGGTGAGGTTGATCTCGAGCGTGGAAGCCCAGTTCGACTCGAAGGACTCCTCGTCTTGGAACGCTGAGGTGATCAACGAGACACCGGCATTGTTGATGACGATGTCAACACCACCGAAGGCTGCGACGACCTGAGCGACAAGTGCCTTCAGGGATTCGTGGCTGCCGACATCGGTGACCACGCCGATGGCGGCATCGGCTCCGTGCACGGCGACGATTTCCTGGACCACGTGCTGCACGCGCGCCTCGCCGAGGTCGACCACGGCCACCCGCGCACCCTCGTCGGCGAGCAGATGCGCCGTGGCACGGCCCATCCCCGAAGCCGCACCCGTGACGATGGCCCGCTTGCCCACGACCGAGCGAGAGAGCGCTGTCAGGCGCGCCGTCGTCACATTCCGCTCGGCATCGGATAGTGGATACCGGGAATGCCCGTCTTCCACTGCTCGAACTCGTTGGGCACGATGCCCTGATACGGCTGGCCGGCCTGGGGGTAATCCTTGTTCCACGAGAAGTGACTCGGCGTGATCTGCCAGGCGCCACGACTGGCCTCCCAGCCTCCGTCGACGAACAGGGTGTGGCCGGTGACGTAGCTGGCGGCATCGCTGGCGAGGAACAGCAACGGCCCGCGGAGGTCGGTTTCCGGATCGCCGAGGCGGCGCATCGGAGTACGGCTCTCGATCCACGGCGCCATGCCCAACATCTCGAACAACGGACGGGTCATATCGGTGACGAAGTACGCCGGGGCGATGGCATTGACGCGCACGTTACGGTCGGCCCACTCGACACCGAGATGCTTGGTCATCTGCAGCACAGCGCCCTTGGCCGCGACGTACCACGGATTGACGAACTCGCTCCCGCCACTACCGAGGATGGAGGAGATGTTGATGACCGAGCCGCTGCCGCGCTCGAGCATGTGCGGGCCGCACTCGCGCATGAAGGCCCACACACCGAACAGGTCGACATCGACCACACGGCGGAAGGTCTCGTGGTCGCTCCATTCGCTGGGCAGTCCGCGCAGATCGCTGATGCCGGCGTTGTTGACGAGGATGTCGATACGGCCGTGCTGCTCGAGCGTCTCGGCCACAACCCGCTTCACATCATTTTCATCGGTGACATCACCGGGATGGCAGGTAACGGTGCGACCGTGGCGCTCGCGCAGGCCCTTCGCATTTTCCTCGAGCAGTTCTGCGCTGCGCGCGGTGATCGCGATATCAGCACCGTGCTCGGCCAGGACATCGGTGAACGTGAGGCCCAACCCCATCGAACCACCGGTGACCAGAGCCACCTTCCCACTTAGATCGAACATCCCCATAGCGTTCCCCTCTCGCTGAATTCGTTTCAGGTCCAGACGCTAGAGCACGCCGGTACGGCAATGTCGCAGTGAAGCCTTCGCTGGCTTGTAGCGTTCACCCCCGGTGAAGAAGCAGACGGTCACAGAACGACGCAAGGAAATATTGGAGACCACCTGCGAGGTGGTGATCGAACGCGGTTTTGCCGCCACACGCATTGCCGATGTCGCCAAGCGACTCAGCGTGTCGACCAGCCTGATCCACTATCACTACGACTCCAAGGAACAACTGCTCGCTGAGGCCTTCAGTCACTACGCCCGCAAGGACCTCGCAGAACTGCACGCCGAAATCGACGCCGCCCCCACGTCGCTCGCTGCGCTGGATCGCGCCATTCAGGACTACGTGCCCGAGGGCAGCGGCGACATGGAATGGATGCTCTGGATCGATGCCTGGGGCGAGGCGCTGCGTAACCCGATGATGAAAAAGATCAGCCAGGAACTCGACGAACAATCCGTCGAACTCCTCGAGCGGGTCCTCAGCGCCGGTGTTGCCTCGGGTGAGTTCCGCTGCAGCGATCCCTCAGCGAGCGCCCTGCGCCTCACCGGCCTGATCGACGGCCTCGCCATCCAGTTCGCTGCGCACGATGGGCTCCTCACCCGCGCTGCGTTCATTGATCACGTCCGCTGGCTCGCTGCGGCCGAAGTCGGCGTGGACATCGCCGAGTTCGATGCGTCACAGGCAGCAGTGCCGGCAGCCTCCAAGCCGCTCTCGCCCGCCACCGATCTGGCGCTGCGTCAGCTCATCGGCCGCTACTGCGACGGCGTACAACAACGCGACGTCGACATCTGGGGATCCACCTGGGCCAATGACGCCACATGGGATCTCGCCCGCGGCAAGCCCGTTTCCGGCCGAGCCAACATCATCAAGACCTGGCTCGGCGCGATGAAGAACTTTGCGTGGGTCGTGCAGATGGCACCGCTCACCGTGTTCGACATCAACGAGGCCGCCGGCGAGGGCACCGGGCGCGTCACGGTTCAAGAACGCTTTCGTACCGCCGACGGCGCCGCCGGCTCGATGCTCGGCACCTACCACGACCGCTATGTGCGTACCTCGGTCGGCTGGGTGTTTGCCGAACGCCGACTCGAACTCATCGAACGTCTCATCGATCCGACGCCTGCTTGAGTGAGCGAATTGGTCGGCAGACGACCAATTCGCTCACTGAAGAACTCAGCCGGGAATCTTGGTGATGAAGGTCGACCAGTTGGCCAGCACGGTGCGTTCGCCACCGGCAGCATCCTCGACAGCGGTGAAGATGTCGTTGCCGATCGCAACAGCGCCGGCGTAGTCGCCCATTCGCCCGACACCGTCACTGCCAAACGCCAGATAGGCGCTGAAGCCATCGAGCGGCTCCGTACCGGCCTGGCTGACGCGCAGCACTCTGGCGTTGTTGGTCAGATCGACGTAGCCCGCCGATGGGAAGTGATCGCGACCCATCAGGTGCACGCCCATCACGACGCGCCCAGCGTCGGACACGGCAATCGACGGGTACGACACGTGCTCGCCCTGCACTGCGGTATAGCCCTGCGTGTTCAGCGAACCCGTGACATTGCCGTCGCGATCGACGCCGACCTTCACGTTGAACCAGGCGACGCCGGTGACATGCTTGCCGCTCTGGGAGATGCCGGTGTTGAGCCCGCCCCACAGGCTGTTCTTTGCGCCGAGCACGGCGTAGGCCATGCGGTCATCGCCGCCGTCGAGCAGCGGTAGCGCCTCGTTGCTCGTGAAGCCGAGCCCAAGGCAATCGGTCTTCAGGCACTTGCGGAGCGGCGTCGGGCCGTTCTTCTGTGTCTGCGGCTCGGGGCTGGCGTAGCCCTGAACGGAGACCACCTTCGAGGACAACCGCAACGACGGTGAGTTGCTGCTCAGCGACTTGGTCCCGGTGAGCGCCCACACCGCGATGCGGTTGTCGGTGGTGCCGAAGAAGTCGAGCGCGCTCATGAAATAGGCCGTGCCGTTGTTCTTCGTCTCGAAGCGATCCCTCGAGGACGACTTCTGCGGCTGTACCGAGTAGGCAATGTCCTCGGCCAGCGACGGTGCGGCGAACAACACGCCCGACTGGCCCGTGCCCGCAGCCAGCGCTTGCTTGTCGAATGCATAGATCTGCGCACCCAGGAACGCTGTGGTGCTATCCGGCGGCCAGGGGCCGAACTCGTTGGTGGTCACATAGAAGCCATAGGCATCCGTGCCGATCAGTGGCTGGTCGGGCAGGCACGGGCAGCCGGCATGGCTGGGCGTGGAGTTGGCGCCGTCGTTGGTGCCATCGAGGAGATAGACCCACCAGTCGCCCGAGGGATCGGATGTCTTCGATACAGCGATGCCGATGAAGTTGCGACCCGTGGCGCCACCAACGACACCGTTTACGCCGACATCGCCGGTGTCGAACATGAACGAGGTGGCGAAGAAGCGCTTCAGGCTGGGATCGTAAACGCATTTCACGTCGCCGCTGTCGGGCCCGGCCAGGTCAGCCGTGCGGTCGAACGCAAGCGGGGCACCGAACAGCGCATTCACTGTCTTCACAGCGCCCACGGGCGAACCGTTGGTGTTGTACACCCGCACCGCGGTGTTGACCATCTCGAGCAGCTTGCCGCCCCCACCACACAGTTCGGTATCCGGCGGCTCGGTGCTGAACTGATTGCCATCGGCAGCCGTGCGCTGGTCGAAGTGGCTCAGTCCCTGCCACCCGGTGGCAGTTCCCCTGCCCGCAAGGGTGGAGACAGGCGCCGTCGGCCATACCGGCGGGGCAGCGGGACGTGCGCCTGCTGCACTGTGCTTCGGGCTGGCCGATGCCTCCTGCTGAGCGGCGTCGCGGATCCTGGCAACCTCAGCAGCCGTTGGCGCCTGCAGGGCAGCCGACGGATCGGTGGTTCCTGGAAGCGCAGCGAAGTTGATGCTCGCAGGCCTGGAGAGCAGGACCCGTTCGCTCGACGGCGACGCACCCACCGGCTGGGCGGCTGAACTGACCGCCGACCCTGCGGCACCGACGCTGACGACAACGATCGCCGGCAACAACAGAGCGAGAGATGATCGCCTCATGGATACTCCTTTGGTGAACGTACGGCTCAACCATAGGGCACCCGGGACGGGCCCGCCGCCAAACCGTCGCAAACTGCCGCAGACCGGCGCAGACCGGCGCAGACCGGCCCTCGCCTAGGGCCTGACCTCGTAGAACGCGTTGACCGAATGCTCAATGTCCAGCTTACGGAACCGCGTGAAACCGGCATTGGCCGCCATCTGACGGGCGGTGTTCTCGCTGAAGCCCAACGTGCCGAGACCGGCACCATCGGGAGCAGACATCGCAGAAGACATGCATGACAACACGCTGATGCCGTACATCAGCGGTGCCATCGGGTTCTTACGAGCGTTCTCCATGAACGTGTCGTGCGCCTTGATATCGACGAGCAGCCAGGTGCCGTCGGGCGCGATGGCAGCGCGTAGCGCTTCCATCATCTGCTGCGGATGGGTCATGTCGTGGATGCAGTCGAACGTGGTGATGAAGTCGACCGAATGATCCGATTCGAGCGGATCGATGCGCGGATCGTGGAAGCTCGCGTTGGCCACACCGGACTCGGCCAGCTTGGTGGCGGCGCGATCGAGCGCATGCTGGGAGATGTCGTACCCGGCGAACGTGCTCTTCGGAAAGGCCCCTGCCATCAGCAGCACAGCACCGCCCGCTCCACAACCGACATCAGCCACCCTGGCGCCGTCGGCGAGCCGCTGCACGACTCCGTCGAGTGCGGGCAGCACCACCGGCAGCAGGAACGACTTGTTCCACGGCTCGAAGCTGCGCTCGATCCCGATCGCTCCGGCGCAACCGTGGCTGTCGTAGTTGTAGCCGACCCCGGTGCGAAAGCTCTCGGGCATGTCGTCGAGCGTGGCCATTGTCTGCGGCAACCGATGGAACATGCCCATGCCGTACGCCGGATGTTCGGGTGACGCCAACACGGCGGCGGCCTCGGGCGACAACGAAAATCGCTCCTCGGCGTCGCACTCGATGATGCGCGCCGCGGCCTGGTTGTATGCCCACTCACGGACCCACCGCTCGTGCAACTGCAGTGCGGCTGCCAGCTGATGCGTGGTCAACGGGACACCGGCTCCCTTCATCGCCTCGTACAGACCCAGCCGGTCGCCCAGGTGGATCATGCCCGCCGTGACTGCGCCCTCCAGCTTGGTGAAGACCTGAAACGAGAACATCTTCAGCTTGTCGGGATCGGTGGTGATTGCTTGGCTCATCGCAGGGGTCCGTTCAGTTGGCAAGGTTGATGTAGATGTGCTTGGACTCGAGGTAGGCATCGAGCGCATACGGGCCGAGCTCGCGGCCGATACCGCTCTGCTTGTACCCGCCCCACATCGTTTCGGTGGGTGCCGGTTGGCTGTCGTTGATCCATACCACGCCAGCGCGGACCGACCGGGCGGTACGCAGTGCTCGACCGATGTCGCGAGTCCAGATGGCTGCAGCCAGTCCGTATTCAGTGTCGTTGGCCAGCGCCACGACCTCGTCGACAGAGCGGAAGGGAATGACCGTCATCACCGGACCGAAGATTTCCTCGCGGGCGATGCGCACGGTGTTGGAGGTGGATTCGAAGATGGTCGGCGCCACGAAGTAGCCGCCGCTCAATTCGGGGTCAGAGGGCCGCTGGCCCTCGAACACGAGTCGGGCCTCAGTGCGCCCCGACTCGATGTAGCCATTGACCCGGTCGCGCTGCACCGCCGACACGAGCGGGCCCATCGTGGTGGCGGGGTCGAGACCGCTGCCCAGCGTGATGCCGGCAGCGAAGTCGGTCATCGCCTGCAGGGTTTCGTCGTAGATGCTGGCGTCGACGAACACCCGGCTCCCGGCAGAACACACCTCGCCCTGATTGCCGAACACGCCGTTACACGTACCGGGGACAGCGACGGCCAGATCGGCATCGGCAAACACGATGTTGGGGCTCTTGCCACCGAGCTCGAGGGTGACCCGCTTGAGCTGATCGGCGCAGGTGCGCTGGATGTGCTTGCCGACGTCCTTCGAGCCCGTGAAGCTGATCTTGTCGACCATCGGGTGCACCAGCAGTGGCCCACCCGCCTGCGCACCGATGCCGGTCACCACATTGACCACACCAGCGGGCACGCCGGCCGCCTCGGCAATGGCTGCGAGCCGCAATGCGGTGAGGGGTGTCTGCTCGGCCGGTTTCAACACGACCGTGCACCCAGCCGCCAGGGCCGGCGCCATCTTCTGCGCAGCCATCATCATCGGGTAGTTCCACGGCACGATGAGCCCACACACCCCAACGGGCTCTTTCACGATGAGGCTCATCGCGCCCGGCCCCACCGGAGGGATGTCGCCGCTGATCTTGGTGGCCCAGCCGGCGTAGTACTCGAACATGAACGCGACCTCGTCGATGTCTCCGCGCGCATCGGCCAGCGGTTTGCCGCAATCGCGCACCTCGAGCTCGGCCAGTTCGTCGCGTTGCTCGCGCACCAACTCCGCCATGCGGAACATGATGCGGCTGCGCTCGCGCTCGGCGACAGCGCTGCCCCACGTGCCGTCGTCGCTGGCGCGACGTGCGGCCCGCACTGCGATATCGACATCGACCGCGCCGGCCGCAGGAACCGTGGCGATGACCCTGCCCGTGGACGGGTCGACCACCTCGATTGTTGCTCCGTCGTGGGCGTGCACCCAGCGACCATCGATGTACATCGTCAACGCATCAGCCATGGATGCACGGTAGCAAGTGCTAACGGGTGCGGTCCCCTACGGACAGATGCTCCACATCGCCGAGCCGTGTGAGCGCAAACGTGTACCCGTCGCCGAGTTGCAGTGCTTCGAGCCTGGTGATCGATGCATGCCCGAGCACGAACCGGTCCCATTCCCACGGTGTGGGTTGCAGGCCGAGCATGTAGCTGATGATGGCCGAGTTGGTCCCGGCGTGGGCCACGAGGCACAGGCGCTGGTCGGGGTTGTCGATGCGCCACACCGGCAGTTCACCCGGGATCAGCTCGATGCCCCGCTCGGCGAGAAACAACCCACAGCCCTCGCGAATACGGGCGATGAACTCGCGGTTGGCTTCGCCGCCGAGGGCCGACATCCCGTGCCAGCGTTCGTGTGATGGCTTGCGACGCTCCTCGGCAAAGGCAGCGTCAGCCTTTTCGCGCGGAGTGCCCTGCCAGACCGGGCTGCGAATCTCACGGAGCCAGGCGTGGATCTCCTCGGTGTGGTCGGTCCGCTCGTACAGCGGCGCTGCGGTCTGGAGCGCCCGCTCAAGCGGCGACACCAAGACCTCGTCGAAGGTTTCTTGGGCCAGGGCCTCTGCCATACGAACGGCCTGTCGGTGCCCCCGCTCGGTGAGGGGCGGGTAATCGATGTTCAGACCATCAACCACCCATTCAGGTTCGCCGTGACGCACCAGTACTAGCTCCATCGAACGCTCCACTCCATCGCACACGATGGTAGGCGGTATGCCCGCCATCACAACGGCTGGTCAGGTCGCAGTCCATGGTTTCTGATGCCACTGGGTGAGAACTGGGCGACGAACCACCCCGCTAGCGTGCTCCGTCATGGAACCAGCGACAATGGTGACCCACGCCGCTGGCTGGTATCCCGATCCGATCCACCGCTTCGAGTACCGCTACTACAACGGCACCGCATGGACCGGCGACGTCTCGGTCGCCGGCCACCGCTACATCGACCCGCTGCCCGGCACCGCGCTGGGCGCGGGCGGCGCGGGCGGCGCAGCGTGGGCGCCCCAGCGGGGACCCACAACAGCACGGCCCCGGGCAATCGCTGCTCTCGCGTTGGCGCTTTCCTCGATCCTCACCGGTTGGGTGCCGTTCCTGTGCGCCGTGGCGCTGGTTGCCGCGATCCTTGCGGTCGTCTTCGGGTTCTCCGCGCTTGCCCGCAGTCGGGCCGAGCAACAGACCAACCCCCACAACGATGGACGGCGCATGGCCCTGGCGTCGATCATGCTCGCACCGATCGCATGTGCGGTCTGCGGAGTAGGCATCTGGCTGACCGTGGTCACGGTGCGCGAGTTCGACCAGTTCTCGTACGTGGGCACCTATGCAGTGACGACCACCAGATGTGCTGTCCAGGCCGACGCCGCCCATTTCGAGGGCACCATCACGAACGAATCCGACACGACGCAGAGCTACCACCTGATGGCTGAGTTCCTGCGCGCCGGCACGACCAATGTCCTGTATACGGCCGGGGTCGACATCACCGGCGTCGCACCGGGGGCCACCCAGCCTTGGTCGATCGAACACACCGTCACGGTGGCCAAGCTCGACTGCCGGATCAGCGCGGTCACTGGTCCGCTGCCGTTCGCAGACGCTCAGGTCGCTCCCCATGCCAGGCGCACAGTTCGCCCCACCGTAAACGTCCACCCGGACCCCCAAGTCGGGCAGATGCCAGGGCCGGTTGGATCCGCCGCCACTGTGGGTGCGGAGTAACCAAACCCCTATGGGGCCGACGGCAGATCGAAATGGCCGGCGGATGCCGAGAGGCCACCATCGACCGGCAGCGTGACGCCGGTGATGAACGATGCTGCGGGAGACGCAAGGAACCAGATGGCCTCGGCGAGTTCGCAGGGTTCACCCCATCGTTGCATCGGCACGCGTCGCGCCATTGCCCGGTGCAACTCGGGAAGCCCCCGCAAGCCCTGGGTCATGCCGGTCTCGGTCGGGCCGGGAGCAACGGCGTTGATGCGAATACCCTGTACCGCGTAATCGATCGCTGCGGCGCGGACCAGGTTGATGACCCCTGCCTTGCTGGCGTTGTAGGCCCAGTTGCCGGGATCTCCGCCCATGCCCGATGTTGATGCAGTTGCAACGATCGCACCATCTGCACCGGTGAGTCGTATCGCCGGGGCGCAGTGACGGATGCCCAGCGCAACACTGCGCAGGTTCACTGCCAGCAGTCGGTCGAACCGCTCGATCGCCCCATCGGCTTCGAAGCCCGGACCACCGACAGTGCCTGCATTGAGCACCGCGATATCGAGTCGACCCCAGGTGTGCAGCGCAGCATCGACCATCGCCGTGTTGGTAGAGGCAGCGCTGACATCACCCGCCACGCAGATCACCTGCACGTTGTCCGCCGCCCACTCGAGAGCTTCCGCGTTCACATCGACAGCAACGACCTGGCAGCCGCGCGACACGAACAACTCAGCCGCAGCACGGCCGATACCTGACCCGGCACCCGTGATCACTGCAACTCGTTGTGGCCCCACGCAGTCACCCTATGCTCCGTGACGGACCGCATTACTTACTGGGGGTAGCCAATGGATCTCGGACTCAAGGGCAAGAAGGCAATCGTCACCGGCGGCAAGCGCGGGCTCGGTTTTGCCACCGCCACGCTGCTGGCACAGGAGGGCTGCGACGTCGCCATTTGCGCCCGCGGCGACGTGACCGAGGCGGTCGCCTCGCTGAGCTCCCACGGCACCCGCGCCTTCGGTGCCGGCATCGACGCCACCAACGGCGACGAGTACAAGGCATGGCTGGCCCAG
>WLMZ01000009.1 GCA_009726095.1 Actinomycetota bacterium | reverse complement strand
GACCGACCTCAACGCCTCGCTGGGTGACAACGCCACCGTCGTGCTGATCGACACCACCTCTGGCGAGCGAGTTCCGCTGTGGGCCGAGCTCGACACCAAGGCGGCCACCGATGCCGACCGGGCACTGGTCATCCACCCGGCCGTGGCGCTGCAGGAAGGCCACCATTTCGTGGTTGCGCTGCGCAACATGCGCGATGCCTCGGACGCAACGATTCAAGCCGGCGCCGTGTTCCGCGCCTACCGCGACCGCCTCGCCAACGAGGCGCTCGAAGGCCGCCGCCCAGCGATGGAGAAGACCTTTGGCGAACTCGACGCCGCCGCAATCCCGCGCGCCGATCTGTTCCTGGCCTGGGACTTCACCGTGGCCAGCCAACGCAACATCAGCGAACGCATGCTCAGCATCCGCGACCAGGCCCTCGCCACACTCGGCGACAAGGCCCCCGCGTTCAGGGTGACCGCGGTGAACACCGGCACCGACGACAACATCGCGATGCAGATCATCGGCACCTACACGGTGCCGAACTTCCTGACCAACGACGGCAGCGCCGGCAACCGGTTCAACTACGGACCCAACCCACGACCGGACTCGCTCCCCGCACAAAACGGCACGGTCGAGGTCGGCTTCATGTGCAACGTGTCGGCCGCAACCACGGCAGCCACCACGCCGGCACACCTGGTGGAATACGGCCACGGCCTGCTCGGAAGCAACGACGAGATCAACGCTGGCAACGTGCGCGCCTTCGCGAACGAAGACAACGTCGTGTTCTGCGCCACCAAGTGGGCCGGCATGAGCGATGACGACATCACCAACGCAGCCAACACATTGGGCAGCATCGGTGGCTTCCCAACGGTTGCCGACCGCCTACAGCAGGGCGTACTGAATCAGATCTTCCTTGGCCGGTTGATGACACGATCCGACGGACTCGCCACGGTACCCGAGCTGCAGCGCGCCGACGGCAGCCTGATGATCGACACCGCTCACCTTGACTACGACGGCAACAGCCAGGGCGGCATCATGGGCATCATGCTGGCGGCCGTGTCACCAGACATCGAACGCGCCGTACTCGGCGTCACCGGCATCAACTACAGCCTGCTGCTCCCGCGCAGCGTCGACTTCGCGAAGTACGAGGCGTTCTTCACGCCCGCCTACCCCAACGACCTCGATCGCATGGTGCTCACCAGCGTGCTACAGATGCTGTGGGACCGTGGTGAGGGCGGCGGCTACGTGCAGCACCTCATCGCCAGCCCATATGCCGGCACTCCGGCCAAGACGGTGCTGTTCGATGTGGCCTTCGGCGATTGGCAGGTCAGCGAGCTGTCGGCGATGGTGGCGGCGCGCACCCTCGGCCTGCCCATCAATCGCCCCGTCGCTGCAACCGGCCGCAGTCGCGAGGTCACACCGGGTTGGGGCCTCGACGCAATCACCTACCCCAGCACGGGCTCGGGCATCATCATCTGGGACAGTGGCAGCGATCCCATCCCGATCGACGGCGTCCCGCCGTCAACCGGACGCGATTCGCACGAGGACCCCCGCGCGGATGCCACCGTGCGCAGGCAGAAGGCAGCGTTCCTGTTCGACGACACCCTGATCGACGTGTGCAGCGCCGGACCATGCACCGCCGCAGCGCGTGACTAATCGGCAGGAACCGGGATACGCAACAGGGCGGGTGCGATCGTCTCGAAGATCAGGTTTGCCCCCGGCTTGAACACGTGCACACCGTCCCAGCGGTAGCCGAGGTCGGCGCTGATTGCTGCGTCGTGGCACCACTCGGTGGGTCCTGTCACGAAGCTCACATGCGTCGGATCGGCAGCCGCCGCTGTGCGCAGCAGGTCGTTCACGTGACCGGTACGGGCATCGTCGCCGCGCTCGGGGAGTGCCGGCACACCAGCGCCCTTCACGTCCTTGGGGCGCATGCACGCAACCTCGAGCAGCGCCACGTGGGCCCCCGCCGCTTTCAGGGCGTCGATGCCCGTCTGCAGTTGGGCGAGGTAGTACGCATCGGCCTCTGGTGTGGCGAACACCAGTGTCCGATCGGCAAGCTTCAGGTCGAACACGTCCCACGCACCGATCACCACCAGCGCCACCTGCGCCCGTGCCGCTGATGCGGCAGCTCCCCATTTCGCAGCCCACCCGACGCAATTGCCGAACGCGCGCCTGAAGCTGGTGCGAGCCGACACGACCGTACCGGTGTCGTACACGCCGCATCCCTCGACAGAACCGTCGCTGACCGTGAAGGTGGTCTCGAGGCCAGCAGGTTTGTTGATGACCAGTGAATGCGCCTGAGAATCGCCGACCACCGTGAGCCGGCGCGGCAGTGTCGCCAGCGTGGTCGTGGTTGCCGCTACGTTGCTGGCCGGGGTGGACTGCACGCTGGGCGCACTGCCGACGGGCACCACGAATGAAGCATCGGTACCACCCGCAGCGGGGTCGAACCGATCGACTGATGCGTAGAACAACCCCAGCCCCACGACCACCACTGCGACAGCACTCACCGCCGCAGCGGTGACCCGAACACGTCGGGCCCGGTCGCCGCCGATCGCAGCGCGTTGGTCACGCAGCCAGCGCCGCAGGACACCCTGGCGGATGGGGGTCTCCACATACCGGTAGCACGCCTCCGAGACGGCAACCGTCGCCAGCCCACCGAGCACCAGACGCGGGTAGCTGCCCGAGTGGTAGACGTGCCCGAACACGAAGATCGGCCAGTGCCACAGGTACAGCCCGTACGAACGCCGGCCGATCTCGACCAGCGGCCGCCAGCCCATGATCGCACGGAAACCGCTGGCATCGGGGTGAACCACCACGGCGATCGCCACCATCGATAGCACCGACACCACAGCCAGCAACCATTGATAGACGTACCCGTCGGTCAGGGCCGCAACGCTCATGATGCAGACCAGCAACGTGACCGCAGCGGCGCCGATGGGGTCAAGACGCGTACCGAACTTGCGCATCGGCCGACTGTTGCGCCACGGCCGCCACACGAACGCGCACGACGCCCCGAGCAGCAGCCCGCTGGCCCGGGTGACCGTGCTGAGGTACATGAAGTTGGTGCGGTTGGCCTGATGGCCGAGCAGCGAGATGGTGCCGCTCGCCGGGGTGGTGGCATGCAGCACGTACATGAGGACCATCAACGAAAGTGACGCCGCTGCGAAGGCGACACCGCGCGACCGCAGCCGCCCGGCACCAACGGCCATGGCGCCGACGAACACCAACGGCCAGATCAGGTACCACTGCTCCTCGACGGCGAGCGACCACAGATGACGCAGCAGCGGCGGGTCGACCGAGGCGAAGTACGGCGCCTTACCCAGGATCTGGCCCCAGTTGCTGACATAGAGGATCGACCACGGCAGGTCGCGCTTCAGCGTGGACTGCTGCTCGGCCGTGCCGAACAGGCTCGCCCACAGTGCCACCGCAACGAGCATGGTGAACAGCGCCGGCAGCAGGCGACGGGCCCGGCGCAACCAGAACTGGCCGAGACTCACCCGGTTGTTCTGCGCACGTTCGTCGAGCAACAGCGACGTGATCAGGTAGCCCGACACCACGAAGAACACCTCGACGCCGAAGAAGCCACCCTGCATCCACGGCAGGCCTGCGTGATACAGGATCACTGCGATCACGCTGATGGCGCGCAGGCCATCGAGGCCCGGCTGGTATCCCATCTTGTTCGGTCGTGTCACATCGAACTCGACCGTGCCTGAGGGCACCCATCGCCTGTCCAACTCAGCAAGGCGCCCGAGCGCAGGAGGGTCGACAGACTCCTGAGTCACGCCCTGCGTCTCCAACTCAGCGTGGCCAGCCCCAATCCACACATCGCCGCGGCGACGAGGTAGGGCGTCGGGATGCCCGCATGGTGGAACAGGAAGCCCGCCAGCGCAGGACCGAGCACACGGGCGAGCGCCGAACCGCTCTGTTGGAAGCCGAGCGCTTCACCACGTTGTCGGGGGGCGACCCCTTCGGTGACCATCGCGGTGAAGTTCGGCGTGGTCAGCCCCTGTCCGAGGGTGAGCAGCACCAGCGCAGGTATCAGGATCGCCCATTCCTTGGCGAAGGCGAGTATGAGCAGGCCGACGGCATTCAACGCCAGACCGACCGATACCGATCCGCGCACGCCCAGCTTGGCCCCGATGGGCCGGATGAGACCACCCTGCACCACCACCAGGAACACGCCGATGCACACGAACACCACAGCGATACCGCCCTCGTCGAGCGAGAAACGGCGCTCGGCCAGCAGAGCGAACGTGGCCTCGAACCCGCTGAACGCTGCAACGGCGATGAAAGCAACCGTGACGAGGCGCCACAGGTCTGCAGAGTGCACCGACTTCTCGCCGACGTGTCGGGGGCCACGGTGCTGATGGGTCTCGGGCAGGCGAACGATGGCCACGCAGCCGTTGATGAATGCCACCGCACCGGCGATGTAAAACGGCAGGTGCGGCCCACGAAGTGCCGACAGCGCACCGAGCGCCGGACCGAACACGAAGCCGACACCGAACGCCGCACCCAAGAGGCCGAACGCACGCGGCCGATCCTTCGGCTCGACGATGTCGGACACCGCGCCCTGGGCCACCGACACGCTGGCGCCCGAGGCGCCATCGATGATGCGCCCGAGGAACAGCACCCACAGCGCTCCGGCGGCGCCAGTGATGACGCTGCCAATCGCCGTACCGAACAACGACAACAGGATGATCGGCTTGCGACCGACACGATCGCTGAGTCTGCCGAGCAGCGGAGAACACACGAACTGGGCCAGGGAGAACGAGGCGAACAACAGCCCGACGGTGAACGGGTTGGCCCCGAATCGCTCGGCGTAGCGACCAAGGATCGGGGCGACGATCCCGAAGCCGACCAGATCGAGCGCGACTGTGGTCCAGATGACCCAGAACCCGCGGGGCAGCGGGGTTCGGGGGATTGAGTCAGTACTGGACACGGTGGTCAATCGTGCCACCTCCAAGGAGGCAAACCCAACATCCCAAGTCGTGTCGTGTCGCCGCCTGGAATCAGCGCCTGACGGATGTGCCCTGCTTGGTGGTCTCGACCTGCCAACCGTCGGCCTGCAGCCGGGCGCGTAGGGCGTCGGCCGTGGCAAAATCCTTCGCTGCGCGTGCGGCGTCGAGCGCTGCAACCGTGGCGGCCACCTCGGCGGGCACATCGCCCTCGGTCTTGAGCACCAGTCCGAGGCCCATGCACATCTCGTGAACCGCTGCCGCCAATGATCCGGCCGAGGCGGTGTCGCCGGCATCGAGCGCGGCGTTGGCCTGGCGCACCGTGTCGAACAGCAACCCCATGGCATTGGGTGTGTCGAGGTCGTCGTCCATTCGGTTGCGGAACCGCTCGAGCACCTCTGCATCAGCGAACACGGCGGGGTCTGACATGGCCAGCGCAGTGCGGGCGGCAAAGGAATCGAGGCCCGCCAACGCCTTGACAGAAGCATCGATGTTGTCCTGCCCAACACGCACGGGCCCGCGATAGTGCGTCTGCAACAACAGCATGCGGTACGCACGGGCGTCGTAGTGCTCGATCAGGTCGAGCAGGTTGGCGACGTTGCCGAGGCTCTTCGACATCTTCTCGCCCTCGGCATCGACGACGAACCCGTTGTGCATCCAGTGGTTCGCGAACCGCTTGCCCAGCGCAACGGCCTGGGCACGCTCGTTCTCGTGATGCGGGAACTTCAGATCCATGCCCCCGCAGTGCAGGTCGAATCCCTCACCGAGCAGATCGAGGCTCATCACCACACACTCGCTGTGCCAGCCGGGACGGCCAGCGCCCCACGGCGCAGGCCAGCTCGGCTCGCCCGGCTTGCTGATCTTCCACAGCGCGAAATCGGCCGGGTGGCGCTTGTTCTCTGCGCCGAACACCTCGCGGTCGCCGCCACCGGCGACGAGATCGTGCAGGTTCTGGTTGGCCAGCAGGCCATAGTCGTCGACGGTCTCCACGCTGAGGTACACGCCATCGGCGGTGGGGTAGGCCCGGCCCTTCTCGATGAGTTGGCCGATCATGGACACCATCTGGTCGACGTAGTCGGTGGCGTGGGGCACGTCGGTGGGGCGTTGCACGTTCAGGCCGGCCATGGCCTGAAACCACACGTCCTCGCAGCGGTGCGTGATCTCCTGCCATGGCCGGTTCTCGCGCGCCGCTCGATCGATGATCTTGTCGTCGATGTCGGTGATGTTGCTGACGAGGCGCACGTCGATGCCCGTCCAGGTGAGATAACGACGCAACACGTCGTAGACGAGCGTGGCGCGTCCGTGGCCGAGGTGCGGCGGCCCGTACACGGTGGGCCCGCACAGGTAGATGCTCAGCTTGCCGGGCTCGCGCATCGCGAGTGGGCGCACAGTCTGGGTGGCGGTGTCGTAGAGGCTCAGCATCACCCAACAGCGTAGGCGGCGCCGGAGACGAGCTCACAGACGTTTAACGCGGCAACCGCTCCGATCACCAGCGTTGCCGGAGACTCCACCGTCATCACAGCGAGTTGATCGACACGGCAGCGACCCACCACCTGATCGGCCGTTGTGGCCCTGCGGATGGCCGCAACCGGGGTGTCGGGGGCCATGCCACCCGCCATCAACGCATCGGCGATGACGCCGCGTTCGGCAACGCCCATCAGCACCACGATGGTGCCGCCTGCCTGGGCCAGCGCTGCCCAGTTCACCGGGGTCTCGCCGTGCTGACGGTGGCCGGTGACCACGGTGAACATCGCCGCCAGCGAGCGGTGCGTCACGGGAATACCGGCAGCGGCAGGAGCCGCAACGGCCGAGGTGATGCCGGGCACGATCTCGCAGGCAATGCCCTCGGCCGCCAATGCCACGGCCTCCTCGCCACCACGCCCGAAGACGAACGGGTCGCCGCCCTTGAGTCGCACCACCCGTCGACCCGTGCGCGCCAGGCGCACGAGCAACACGTTGATGAGGTCCTGGGCGATGCTCTGCCCGGGCCGCTTGCCGACATCGATGAGTTCGGCCTGCGGCGATGCCAGGGCGAGCACGTCGCTACTGACCAGCGCGTCGTACACGACCACATCGGCCTCGGCCAACAGCCGGGCCGCTTTCAGCGTGAGCAGTTCTGCATCGCCGGGGCCGGCACCGACCAGGGCGATGTGACCGGGCGCCGGCGGCCGCTGTGGCACACTCACCCAATCACCGCCGTGATCATGGCCGCGCCCGCGGTTGAGTTGGTGGCTTCGTCGATCAGGATCATTCGCCCGCCAGCAGGGTTGTCGGCATAGCGGTCGGCGACGATGGGCTCGCTCAGATGCAGGCGCACATGACCGAGCGCGTTGAGCGCCAACTCGTGCGTGGGCTCCTGGGCGAGTGAGACCAGATCGTGGTGATAGTCGATGCCCGTGACCGTGGCGCGCCCGGTACGGCTGCCGTGCTTGAACCACCACCGGCTGCCGACCACGAGCGGCTGTTCCACCATCCAGCAGATGTCGGCGTCGACGATCTCGCCCACGATGGGTGATGTGCCTGATGTCGCCATCGCCAGCACGTCACCGCGTGAGACATCCACCTTTGTGGCGAGTTCGATCACCACGGCATGACCGGCGGCGGCCGATTCCACTGGCTTGCCGGCGCGGTGCATCGCCCGGATCGTGGTGGTGGTGCCGGCGGGCAGCACGGTGACCGCGTCACCGACGGCAAGGCCACCACCATTGACTACACCGGCATAGCCGCGGAAGTCGGCGAACTCGCCGCCCTGAGGACGGATGACGCGCTGCACGTGCAGGCGCCCACCGACCTCACCACGCGGGTACGCATCGAACTGCTCGAGCCAATCCAGCAGCGGCGGGCCGTCGTACCACGGGGTGTGCACCGATGCGGCGACCACGTTGTCGCCCAGCAGCGCCGACATGGGAATGGCTGTCACGGGCACGGGAGTGGGCAGTGCGCGCACGTACTCGGTGACCTCTTTGGCGATGCAGTCAAACTCAGCTTGGTCCCAGCCAACGAGGTCCATCTTGTTGACGGCGACCACGATCGACTTCACGCCCAGCAGCGTAGCGATGAACGCATGGCGGCGGGTCTGCTCGAGCACACCGTGGCGGGCATCGACGAGCACGATCGCAACATCGGCATTGGAGGCACCGGTCACCATGTTGCGCGTGTACTGCGCATGCCCGGGCGTGTCGGCAACAATGAAGCTGCGGTTCGGGGTGGCGAAGTAGCGGTGCGCGACATCGATGGTGATGCCCTGCTCGCGCTCGGCACGCAGGCCATCGGTGAGCAGCGCCAGGTTGGTCTCGCCGTCGCCGTAGCGACGACTGGCCTTCACCACGGCGGCAAGCTGATCCTCGAAGACCGTCTTGGTGTCGTGCAGCAGGCGCCCGATCAGCGTGCTCTTGCCATCATCGACCGAGCCCGCCGTGGCGATACGCAGGGTGCCGCGCTGGGCGGTTGCGGTGTTGCTCATCAGAAGTATCCCTCTCGCTTGCGGTCCTCCATGGCAGATTCGCTGAAGGTGTCGTCGGCACGGGTAGCCCCGCGTTCGGTGATGCGCGCCGCGGCCACCTCGGCGATCACGTCGTACACGTTCGCGGCGGTGGACTCGATTGCGCCGGTGCAACTGGCATCGCCCACGGTGCGGTACCGCACGACGGCTTCGTAGGGCACCTCGTGCGGCTCGGCCACCACGGGCCCGCCGACCGACAACAGCATGCCGTCGCGTTCGACGACCGTGCGGGTGTGGGTGTAGTAGATCGTGGGTAGCGGCAGTTCGTGCACGGCGATGTACTGCCAGATGTCGAGCTCGGTCCAGTTCGACAATGGGAACGCGCGCAGGTGCTCACCTTTGCGGATACGCGCATTGAGCACGTCCCACGGTTCGGGCCGCTGCTGGCGGGGATCCCACCGACCCTGACGATCGCGAAAGCTCAGGATCCGCTCCTTGGCGCGGGCCTTGTCCTCGTCGCGGCGGCCACCGCCGAACGCGGCATCGAAGCCGTGCTCGGCCAGTGCGTCGAGCAGGGTGACCGACTGCAGACGGTTGCGGCTGGGGCGCGGGCCGGTGTCCTCGACAACCCGACCGCTGTCGATGGACTGTTGCACGCTGGCCACGACCAGACGCGCGCCGAGGTCGCTGACGAACCGGTCGCGGTATTCGATGACCTCATCGAAGTTGTGGCCCGTGTCCACGTGCATCACGGGGAAGGGCAGCCGGGCCGGAGCGAACGCAAGAACAGCGAGGTGCAACAGCACGGCCGAGTCCTTGCCGCCGCTGAACAACAGCACCGGGTTCTCACACTCGGTGGCGACCTCGCGGATGATGGTGATGGCCTCGTCGGTCAGTGCGTCGAGGTGCGTCGTCGCGAAACCGGCGCCGGCCGAGGCGCCAAATGTGACCGGTGGGGTATGGGTGCTCATCCGTGCAACCCACATTCGGTCTTGGCGTTGCCGGCCCAACGCCCGCCGCGCCGGTCCTCGCCGGGGGCAACCGGGCGCGTGCACGGCCAACACCCGATCGATGGGTAGCCACGCTCGGTCAGCGGGTTGGCGGGCAGCTCGTGCAACTGTGCGTACAACACCATGTCGTCGTCGCTGAAGCCGGCGAGCGGGTTGATCTTGACGATGTTGCGGCCGATGTCGAAGCTGGCGATCGGCGTGTTGGCCCGGGTGGGGCCATCGACGCGGCGTACGCCGGTGACCCAGGCCGCCTTGCCCTGCAACGAGCGTTGCAGTGGCTCGACCTTGCGCACGTTGCAGCAGCCCTCGACATCGCTCTGCCACAGGTTGTCGGGCTGAATGTGATCGAGGGGGTGCACGACACGCAGGTTCAAGTCGAGCCGCTTGGTCAGCTCGGCAACGAGCCATTTGGTCTCGGCGAACAGGTACTGCGTATCGAGCAGCACCACATCGATGCCCGGCACGGCCGTGGCCGCAACATGCACCAGCACGGCGTCCTCGAAGCTGGCCGTGACCACCAACTCGGCGGCACCGAACGTGTCGGCGGCCCAGCGGAGGGTGTCGGCCGGATGGCCCGTTTCGAGCGATTCGGGGAAGGTCCTCAACGACATGCAGACAGTTCTACCACAATTACGACAAAACTGATCGGGTTTATCTTAATTACAGGCTGGTAGCTTGCCGGGATGACATCCGCCCGGGCATTTGGCTATCCCGTGTTCCTCGATCTCACCGGTACGCGGGTGTTGTTGGTGGGCGGCGGGCTCATTGCGTTCCGCAAGGCAGCCGGCCTGCACGCCGCTGGCGCGGCCATCACCGTGGTCGCCCCGGACGTGCGCGACGACCTCACCGAACTCGCCGCAACGGTCGAACGGCGGCCATACCAACAGGGCGAAGCCGCCGGCTATCAGTTGGTCATGACCGCCACCGACAGCCCCGCCGTCAATGCACAGGTGGCAGCCGACGCCCGTGCAGCGGGTGTGTGGGTGAACAGCGCCGACGATCCCCAGAACTGCTCGTTCATCCTGCCCGCCGTGGCGCGCAAGGGCCTGGTCACCATGGCCATCAGCACCGGCGGTGCCAGCCCAGCGCTGGCCAGTCGGCTGCGCACCGACATCGCCGCACGCGAGCTCACTGCCGAGGTCGAGTTCGCCGCCGTCGAACTGTCGCGCCAGCGCGACGAGATCAAACAGGGCGGCGGCAGCACCGAGGACATCGACTGGACCGACCGCGTCACCCAGGCACTGCGCGGCGACCCCGCAGTGCAGCACCCCGCCGAATAACTCCCTGATCCGCAGGGCCGGGTCGGTAGCCTTGCTGGCCTATGACCACGATTCCGGACAAGCCATCCCTCGATGGCATCGAGGCCCGTTGGATCCAGCAGTGGGACGCCGATGGCACCTACCGCTTCGACCGCACCGCCACCCGCGATCAGGTATTCGCCATCGACACGCCACCACCCACCGTCAGCGGCTCGCTGCATATCGGCCACGTGTTCAGCTACACCCACACCGACACCATCGCCCGCTACCAGCGCATGACCGGCAAGAGCGTGTTCTACCCAATCGGGTGGGACGACAACGGCCTGGCCACCGAGCGGCGCGTGCAGAACTACTTCGGTGTCCGCTGCGATCCCACCGTGGCCTATCAGCCCGGCTTCGAGCCGCCGTTCCAGGGCGACCCCCCCAAGGACCATCAGGCCATCGCGATCTCGCGCCCCAACTTCATCGAACTGTGCGAAGAGCTGACCGCCCACGACGAGCAGATCTTCGAGCACGTGCTGCGCCGCCTCGGCCTGTCGTACGACTGGTCGTTGCTCTACACCACCATCGACGACCACTCCCGCCGCGCCAGCCAGCGGGCGTTCCTGCGCAACCTGGGCCGCGGCGAGGCCTACACCCAGGACGCACCCACGCTGTGGGACGTTGACTACAAGACCGCCGTTGCCCAGGCCGAGATGGAAGACCGCGAGACCGCCGGCTCGTATCACCAACTCGCCTTTCATCGCACCGACGGTGGCGGCGACATCGTCATCGACACCACCCGGCCCGAGCTGCTGGCCGCCTGCGTGGCGCTGGTGGCGCACCCGTCCGACGAGCGCTACCAGGGACTCTTCGGCACCGTCACGGTGAAGACCCCCTTGTTCGGCGTCGAGGTGCCGGTCCTCGCCCACCCGCTGGCCGATCCCGAAAAGGGCACCGGCATCGCGATGATCTGCACGTTCGGCGACACCAGCGACGTCACGTGGTGGCGCGAGCTGAACCTGCCCACACGCGCCGTCGTCGGTCGCGATGGCCGCCTGGTCAACGACACGCCGTGGATCACCGATGCAACCGGCGCAGCGAACTACGCCCAGCTCATCGGCCGCAGCACCAAGCAGGCCCAAAAGCAGGTGGTCGCCATGCTCGCCGAGTCCGGCGAGTTGCTCGGTGATCCTCGCCCCATCATGCACCCGGTGAAGTTCTACGAACGCGGCGACCGCCCGCTCGAGATCGTGTCCAGCCGCCAGTGGTACATCCGCAATGGAGGCCGCGAGGCCGACCTGCGCACGGCGCTCGTGGCCCGCGGCAACGAGATCACCTGGCACCCGGCGCACATGCAGCACCGCTACACCAACTGGGTCGAAGGCCTCAACGGCGACTGGCTGGTCAGCCGTCAGCGCTTCTTCGGCGTGCCCGTTCCCGTCTGGTACGCGCTCGACGCCGAGGGCAACCCGAACTACGACCAGCCCCTGGTGCCCCAGGAATCGCAACTCCCGATCGACCCCTCCACCGACTGCCCCGAGGGCTTTACCAACGACCAACGCAATCAACCCGGTGGGTTCATGGGCGATCCCGACGTGATGGACACCTGGGCCACGTCGTCGCTGACACCCGAGATCGCCGGCCGATGGGAAGACGACCCCGATCTGTTCTCGCGCATGTACCCAATGGACATGCGCCCGCAGGGGCACGACATCATCCGCACCTGGCTGTTCGCCACCACGGTGCGCGCCCACTGGGAACACGGCACCGCGCCGTGGCGCAATGCTGCGCTGAGCGGATGGATCCTCGATCCGGATCGCAAGAAGATGTCGAAGTCGAAGGGCAACGTCGTCACGCCGTTGGCCCTGTTCGATCAGTACAGCACCGATGCAGTGCGCTACTGGTCGGCGTCGGCCCGACCCGGTGTCGACACCGCGATGACCGAGGACCAGATGAAGGTGGGCCGCAAGCTCGCCATGAAGCTGCTCAACGTCAGCAAGTTCGTGCTCACCTTCGGAACACCTGCCGACGATGCGGTGACCACCGATCCAATCGACACCTCCATGCTCGCCAAGCTGGCTGCGG
The DNA here is from genome assembly GCA_009726095.1 of Actinomycetota bacterium. Lineage (GTDB taxonomy): Bacteria > Actinomycetota > Acidimicrobiia > Acidimicrobiales > Ilumatobacteraceae > WLMZ01. Next base: position 45,900 of record WLMZ01000009.1, on the reverse strand, counting down.
TGGTCGGCGACTGCACCATCGCGTTCGACGGATTCGACTACGCCCGTTCGCTCGAGCGCACCGAGGCCTTCTTCTGGTGGTTCTGCGACGACTACGTCGAACTGGTCAAGAGCCGCGCCTACGGCACCCACGGCGAGGCCGCAGCCGCCAGCGCGCTCACTGCGCTGCGCACCGCCCTCAGCACGATCCAGCGGCTCTTCGCACCCTTCATCCCCTTCACCACCGAGGAAGTGTGGAGCTGGTGGCAGCAAGGAACCATCCATCGCGCCGCTTGGCCGATCGCCGACGGTGCGGGCGGCGATCCCGAGTTGCTCGATGTGGTGTGCGAGGTGCTGGCCCAGGTGCGCAGGGCCAAGACCGAGGCCAAGGTCAGCCAGCGCGCCGGCGTCGAACGGTTGCTGGTGCTCGCCCCACAGGCCCAGATCGGGGCCATCGAGGCCGGCCGCGCCGACATCATGGATGCCGGATCGGTGGCCCGCTTCGATGTCGAGACCGCCACCGAGCTCGTCTGCTCGGTCACGTTGGGCGAATCTTCGCCACCCCTTTGACCGGCGGTACCGGCGGCCCGATTCGTTGAGCGGACTACTCAGTCTCCCCGGCTGGTTCGGCCTGATTCTGGAACACCACCATGTTCGAGGCCTGAGCTGGTGCAACGAGTTCACCACGGGCGAACGCCTGTAGCACGAGCATGCGCCAGGCGCGTCGGACATCGTCGATGCGACCCGGCTGGGTGGGTACGCGCACCCGGAACACCAACCGGTCATCACGGATGTCCATGATGCCCACGACCCTCGGTTCGCCGGCGAGCATCGATGCCACATCGGGATCAGCGGCCAGCGCGCCGGCCAGACCGGCAACAACCTCGGCCACGATTGCGCCGTCCATCGAGCGCGACACCTCCACGTCCAGTGGGCCGGTGGCCGATTTCGACGCGTTGCCAACACGCAACACGTTGCCGTGAGGCACGTGCCATACCACGCCCTCGCCATCGCGAACCCGCGCAGTGCGCAACGTGACCCGCTCGACGACACCACTGGCATGACCGAGATCAACCTCGTCGCCGGGGCCGTACTGATCGTCGGCGAGCACGAAGAAGCCAGCGATGACATCGCGAACCAACATCTGTGCGCCGAAACCGACAGCGCCACCGACAACTGTTGCAACGGCAACGAACGCACCGATGTCGATGCCGAGTTGGCTGATGATGGTGATGACGGTGATCGACCACACGACACCCACCAGGGCGGCTCGCAACGACGAGCTGAGCGCCTTACGGCGGGCATCGGCCCGCGGATCATCGGGGGATGCGGCGCGTGCGAAGAGCCGGTGCAGCGCCCTCACCACCACACGACGGATCATGATCGTGGCCACCACGGCGAGCACGACCACAACGAGGATGCGCACCGGTGTGAGCAGGTGCCAACGTTCGAGGCTCTGCACCCACTGTGGTTGGCTAGTCGGTGATCGCATCAAACGTCACGCTACTCCGGGCACCCGATCTCCCGGGTGAGCCCGAGTACCAAACCCCCACCGGCCACGGGTAGCGTTAGCAATCAATGGGCATCCGGACGGCGAAGAAGCACGCTCGCATCGTGTCGGCGCCCTCCGAGCACCGTCACCTGACGCAGTACGTGGTGCTCACGCTCAACATCGTCGTCGCGATGGCGTGCTTCCTCGGAGCCGGGCTCCTGGTGTTCGGTCAACACGTGGTGAACAACCTGCAAAAGACCAGCCAGATTGCCGTCACGCCGACCACCCAGCGCGTGACACCACCCGCCACCGATGACTCTTCGGGGGCCCAGACCACGACCACCGCCCCAGCACCCTTCCCCGACGCCGACCCCAGTGCCCAGAACTTCCTGATCACCGGAGCCGACAACGGGGCCTGCGTCTCGCCCGACTCGCCGTACTTCGCCGCCTTCGGCGATCGCAGCGGCCTCGGCGCGCGCAGCGACACGATCATGGTGATGCGCGTCGACCCATCCACCAGTCGGGCAGCGATCCTGTCGTTCCCCCGCGACCTCTGGGTGAAGATCGACGCCAGCAACGGGTACAGCCGGATCAACAGTGCGTACAGCAAGAACAATCCTCAGAAGCTCGTCAACACCATCTTCAACAACTTCGGCGTGGCCATCCAGCACTACATCCAGATCGACTTCTGCGCGTTCAAGTCGCTCGTCGATTCGGTGGGTGGCGTGTCGGTGCCGTTCGAATACCCCGCTCGCGACACACACACCAAGCTCGATGTGCCCACCGTCGGCTGTTACAACTTCAACGGCGAGTCAGGTCTGGCCTACGTGCGCAGCCGGCACTACGAGTACCTCAACCCGAAGACGGGCAAGTGGAAGGAAGATCCGGCCAGCGATTACGGCCGGATCTCGCGTCAGCAGGACTTCCTGCGGCGAACCATTGCCAAAGTGTTGGCCGCTGGACCGTTCAACCTGTCGCGGGCACGCACGCTGATCGACGTGGCCCAGAAATACGTGGTGGTGGACCCCGACCTCACCATTGCCAAGGAACTCGAATTCGCCGGAGTGCTCAAGAACCTGAACCCCAACGACCTGCAGACGTATCAGGTCGAGGGCACCGGCAAGATGATCAACGGCAATGCTGTCATCGAGCCCCGCCTGAATGGTTCAAACATGAAAGCCATCCTCTCGATCTTTCGTGGTCAGGCCCAGTTGGCCACCGCACCCGATCAGGTCTTCGAGTCCACCACCACCACGGTGGCGCGTGCGACCCCAACCACCGCCAAACCGACCACCACCACCGGCGCCACGACCATCACCACCATCGATCCAACGGCCACCACGACCGCGAAGCCCACCACGACGACGACGACGACCACCACCACCACCACAACCGCGAAGCCCACCACGACGACCGCTGCCCCAACGCCGCCGGGCACCACGCTGCCCGATTCCGGCGCCACCGAGATCGTCAAGGGCATCGTGCCCCCCAAGGGCGTCACCTGTCCGTAGCCCGGTGGGCACGACATCGGTTGGCTGCGGCTGAGTGCCCAGACTCTGGAGACCTCGCCAAGTAGCGTTCAGTCGCCATGCCGAACCCCGGAGTCCCCCGCAACCGCCGCCATTCGACACCGCAGCGGTTCGTCCTGGCGGCCAACTGCATCGTGGTGGTCGCGTGTTTCATCGGCGCAGCGGCGCTGGTGCTGGGCGAGCGGTTCGTCAGCGGTCAGAAGAAGTCGGCGCCCGTGGTGAACCTGGTCAAGACCGAACTCGCCAAACTCGGGCCCAGCGAGACCTTCCCCAACGCCGATCCCAAGGCGATGAACTTCCTGATCACCGGCGCCGACAACAATGCCTGCGTCGACCCGGCATCCCCCTTTGCCGGAGCGTTCGGCGATCGCAGCGCAGCGGGCCAGCGCAGCGACACCATCATGGTGATGCGCGTCGACCCCACGAACAGCCAGGCCGCCGTGCTGTCGTTTCCCCGCGACCTGTGGGTGCGTATCCACGGGTCCGACAGCGACAACCGGATCAACGCTGCCTACGTGAAGAACAACCCGACCACGTTGATCAACACCATCTACGACAACTTCGGCGTCGGGATCGATCATTTCATCCAGGTCGACTTCTGCGCCTTCAAGACACTCGTCGACGCCGTCGGCGGCGTGTCCGTGCCGTTCGAGTACCCAACCCGCGACACCCACACCGGTCTCAATGTGCCCGATGCCGGGTGCTTCAAACTCACGGGCGATCACGCACTCGCCTATGTGCGTTCCCGCCACTACGAATACCTCGACCCGACGAAGGGCAAGTGGATAGAGGACGGATACGCCGATCTCGGGCGTATCTCGCGCCAGCAGGACTTCCTGCGCCGCGTGGTCGCGAAGGCGCTGAGCACGGGCGTGTACACGCCGTCGGTGGCACGCGGGCTCATCCAGACTGCTCAGGACTACGTGGTGACCGATCCCGACCTGACGCTGCAGAAGATGCTGGAGTTCGCGGGCGTGATCAAGAACCTCGATCAGGCCAACCTGCGCACCTATCAGATAGAGGTGAAGCGCGACACCCGCGGGGGCAGCGACGTGCTGATCCCTCGAATCACCGGCAACAACATGCAGGCGATCCTTGCGGTGTTCAAGGGCCAGGCCCCGCTGCTGGAGGCCCCCGCCCAGACCACCGACCTCCCGACCACCACCCAGACCGGCGGCGCCACGACCGGAACAGCCACGGGGCCCACGACCGATACGGCCGCCCCGGCGCAACAGCCCGCTGGTGGCGACGGGGCCGAGGAGAACGTGAAGGGCATCGTGCCCCCCAAGAACGTCGGGTGCTGACCCAGCACCGCTGAATCGGTCAGCGGCGACGCAGGCTGACGCCTGCGGTTGCGGCGAGTCGCTGTGCCTCGATCTCGCCGCGAGCCGGATCGATCGGCAACACGATGTCGAGAAACGCCCACATCGCCTGGGTTTGCAGCAGGAGGCCTTCGCGCCACGGGCGCAGGCCCGGCCCGGTGGCAGCGGTGGCGGTGGATTCGAGGTAGTCGAGCACGATTGGCGGGAGGTCGGGCACCTGGTGGGCCAGCTCCGCATACAGGCCCATGTCGCTGGAGGCCTGATGGGCCGACTCAGCAAGATCCATCCGCCACACCGGCTGGCCCGGCAGCAGCGCCCATGGACGGTCAGCGTCGCTCTCCGCCGGTGTGGCCGTGTCGAGCTCGGCCACCACGAGCATGGTCGGTACATCCACCCGGCCGATCTCGCCATCGCTCATGGTGCGGGTGTACGCCTGCAGGCCCACGACGGCGTGCACCCGGGCATCGGCAGATGCCCCGCTGTCACCGGCCACGACGGCCAGCGCCGTGTAGGCGCCGTACGAATGCCCGGCAGCGACAACACGCGTCGCGTCGATCGCATCCAGAAGCTCCTCCGGTAGACCAGAGGCGTGCGGTGCGCCGGCGAGCACGGAATCCAGCAGGAACCCAGCATCGCCGACGCGGTTCATCTCGTTGGTGCGGTCGTCGACGTTGGTACCCAACAACCAGTCGGCGAGCGCATCACCCGGGTGATCGGCCGACACCACCACCGCACCGCGGGCAGCCAACGCCTCGGACAACAGTGAGTACGCAAAGCGCATGCCGGTACGGCCATGCGAGAACAGCACCAGCGGAAACCGGCCCGCCGCCACCGGCGGTTCGTGGTGCGCGCCTGCGGACTCGAAGGCGATCCCGGGCAGCAACTCATAGGTGGCGATCGGTTCGTCTGCAACGATGGCCGGATACCAGATGTCCACGCCCAACATCCGGTTGTCACGGGCCGCATCGACGAGCAGCGCGGAACGGCGACCGACCGGATAGGTCTGCGGTTCGAGCGGGGGAGCGGCAGTCAGCGAGATCACGGCGAAAGCCTACGAGGATCCCGGTACGACCTCACTGGCGGGCGTTGCCGGGCCTGGCGGCGCTGGTAGACGAGACGACCCCTGATGAGACCAGTGTGGGCACCAATCGAAATCCGGGCTACCCCGCTGAACGGCCGGGTCAATCTCCGAGCAGCGTCGCCAATGCCTCAGCAACATCGGCGGGGCCGCTGACCGTCGCGACCCTGGCGCCCACCGCAGTGGCCAGCTTCTCGGCCTCCTCGGAGTCGCCCTCGGGAGCAAGGATGAGCAACTCGTCGAGGGCTGCGGCGGCAGCGATGACATCGCCCTCCACGGTCGCCCGGCAATCCGACAACAGCACCGCGATGCGCCGGCCCGCCTGCGACCGACCGAGCTGCAACTGCGCCGTACGTAGCGCACCCGCCAGATCGGTGGTGCCGAACCCGCGTAGGGTCAACACGTCGTTGACGACCTGATCGCTGGACTTGTGCACGTCCTGCGACTTGGCCACCACGATGTCCTTGGCGAAGGCAAGCACGCTGTAATCCGCTGGCGCCCGCCACGCCACAGCGGCAGCAGCGACCGCCGATGTGGCCAGCGGCTTGCCACCCATCGAGCCGCTGCGATCGACCATGAGGCACAGCGCGGTTCCCGGCTTCACCCAGCCGCGCACGCGCAGCCGTTGCGGGTCGATGGCCGATCCCGACGCCCTCGCTTCGGCGATGGCCTCGAGGCTGGCATCCACATCGAGATCGCCGCCATCGGGGCGATACGGCTGCTCGACGAGCTTGCCGATGCCGCGCGGCCGCACTGGGCCGCGTCGGCTGACATCGAGGAACAACCGGGCAGCGAGGCGACGGGCCAATTCGCGCAGTTTCGGGTCGGTGGCTGCGGTGAGATCGGCGAGGAGCGCCATGGTGTCATCGGGGTCGTCGAGCAGACCCTCCTCCACCGCAGTTTCGTCGAGCTCACCAACCTCGGGCGACACCTGTTCGAAGCGCGGGTTGCGCGACAGGTCGCGCCGCGACATGGTCTTGCGTGCGCTCTCGCTGACGGCGGCATCGGCCTGCTCGCCCTCTTTGGTTACCGGGAGGGGGTTGCCCCCGTCGGGGCGTTGGCTTTTCCCCCGCCGTCACCCCCGGCAGACTGCTCCGATTCATCAACACGGCCGAAGATCTCCTGCCACAGCTCGGCGATGATCTCCTCGCTGGTTCGGACACCGCCCTCACGTACCCGCACGCGACCCGACAGCGCCACGATGGCGGCATCGAGACCCACGGTGGGATCGGTGGCCGCAAGGCCGCGCAGTTGGGCCAGTGATGCGGCAACCGCGCTGGCATCGATGGCCCCGCGCACCGACGACCCGACGCGCAGTTCGGGATGGTTGCGGGTACGCCGCACGACCTCGACGACCTTGTCGATCCAGTCCTGGGGCACGCCTGCGCCGACGTTGGCGGTGTGTAGCGCGCGCACCACGATGGCGGACTCGTCGGTGGCGCTCTGATACGACACCGAGAGCCGGCAGACACGGTCGTACACCGCACCGCTGATGCGGGCCGTGCCGATGGCATCGAACGGGTTCATCGCGGCCACGAGCCGGAAGCCCGGCGAGGCCGCGACACGGCCGAGCCGCGGTACGTGCAGTTCGCGTTCGCTCATCACGGTGATGAGCACGTTGAGCGTCTCTTCCGGGATGCGGTTGATCTCTTCCACGTACAACAGCGCACCCTCGCGCATGGCACTGATCAGCGGCCCGTCAACGAACACCTTGGGGTCGTACCCATCGGCGAGCACACGCGCCGGATCAAAGTGACCCACGAGGCGGGCCGGAGTGAGCTCGGCATTGCCCTCGACGAATTCGAAACCAAGGCTGAGTTCGTGGGCAACGGCCCGCAACAGCGTGCTCTTACCGGTACCGGGTGGGCCCTCGAGCAGCACATGACGATCTGCATCGAGGGCCGCCAGGACCAGTTCGACCTCGCGCTGACGACCAACGACATGCGCACTCAACCTGTCGAGAAGCGCACGATCGATCATTTGTAGATGATGACTCCGCGGATGTTCTCGCCATCGCGCATCGCCCGGTAACCCTCGTTGATCTCGTCGAGCGTGTAGCGCTTGGTGATGAGTTCGTCGAGCTTGAGTTGACCGTCGCGGTACATGCCGAGCAGGCGGGGGATGTCGGCACGGGGATTGAGCGATCCGAAGATGGTGCCCTTGATCTCCTTGTTCCACATGGCCAGCTCGAACAGGTTGACCGACGACTCGGTCTGGGTCATCGGGGCCACGGCCGTGACCACGATGGTGCCGCCCTTGCCCGCCAACGCCGTACCCAACTGCATCATGTCGCCGTACATCACGCCGGGGGTCATGATGACCTTGTCGGCCATCTGGCCCCAGGTGAGTTCGCCGACGGCGGGCATGGCTTCTTCCATCGAGGCGAACGTGTGCGTGGCGCCGAACTCCATGGCCTTCTCACGCTTGAACTCCACGGGATCGATGGCGATGACGCGGCGTGCACCAGACATCTTGGCGCCCTGCACCGCGTTGATGCCGATGCCGCCGATGCCCACGACCACCACGGTGTCTCCGGGCACGATGCCGGCCCGGTTGGCTGCCGAACCCCAGCCGGTGGCGACGCCACAGCTGACCAGGGCAACGCACTCGAGCGGGTAGTCGGACTCGACCTTGATCAGGGAGTTCTCGGCCACGCAGGCGAACTCGCTGAACGTGCCGACCTTGGCCATGAGCGTGACGGGCTTGCCGTTGATGAAGTGGCGGTGTGTTCCGTCGGTGATCATGCCACCGATGAACGTGCCCGCACCGGCGTCGCACAGGTTTTGGCGACCGGTGGAGCAGTAACGGCAACGGCCGCAGCTGGGCACGAAGCTGGCCGACACGTGATCGCCCACGGCCACGCTGGTGACGCCCGGGCCGACCTCGATCACGACACCGGCGCCCTCATGGCCGCCGATCACGGGGAAGAAGTCCTCGATGCCCATGAGTGGCCAGTACTCGGCCGGCGGCACCATGTCGCCGGTGACGAGATGCTCGTCGCTGTGGCACAACCCGGCGGCCTTCCAGTTGACCAACACCTCGCCCGCCTTGGGCGGATCGATGTCGATCTCCTCGATCTTCCACTCCTGATTGACGCCCCACAGAACTGCTGCGCGTGACTTCATGACATACCCCCGACGTAGGCGAACCCGAGCAATCTAACGCCCAGAAGGCGCCCGGCAAGAGTCAGTCGTACTTGAGGACGCCGCGGATGGTGGTGCCCTCGCGCATGGCCTCGTAGCCCTCGTTGACGCCCTCGAGCGGATACTCGGCGGTGACCAGGCTGTCGAGATCGATCTGGCCGTCGCGGTACAGACCGATCAACTTGGGGATGTCGGCGCGGGGGTTGCCCGAACCGAACAACGAACCAACGACCTGCTTTTCCATCAGGGTGAGGTCGAGCAGGCTCATGCTGGCGCTGTATTCCATGGCCGGGTGGATGTTGGTGACCACGACGCGACCACGCTTGGCGGTCAGGGCGAGGGCCTCGCCGATGACCTCACCCGAACCCACGCCCATGGTCATGATGACCTTGTTGGCCATGGTGCCCCAGGTGAGTTCCTGGAGCAACGGCAGTGCCTCGGCCATGCTGGACGCCGTGTGCGTGGCGCCGAACTCCATGGCCTTCTCGCGCTTGAACTCCACGGGGTCAATGGCGATGATGCGCTTGGCGCCCGCAAGGCGGGCACCCTGGATGGCATTGGAACCAATGCCACCGGCACCGACGACGGCAACAGTGTCGCCGGGGCGGACCTCGGCTGCGTAGACGGCGCTCCCCCAACCGGTGACCACGCCACAGCCGAGCAGGCAGGCGCGATCGAGCGGGACATCGTTGTCGATCTTGATACAGCTGGCCTCGTTGACCACGGTGTGATGGGCGAACGTGCCGAGGATGCACATCAGCCCGAGATCGGCGCCACGGGCATGGTGACGGCTGGTGCCGTCGGTGATCTGCAGGCCCAGGCCCATGAGCGCGCCGAGGTCGCACAGGTTCTGATGGCCGGTGGAGCAACTCGGGCAGCGACCGCAACTGGGGATGAACCCGAACACGACATGGTCACCCGGAGCGAGCCAACTGACGCCGGAGCCAACTTCCTGCACGATACCCGCACCCTCATGACCGCCGATGATGGGCAGGGCGAAGGGCAGGTCTCCGGTGACGAGATGCTCATCGCTGTGACACAGGCCCGACGCAGCGAGCTTCACCAGCACCTCACCCGGGCCGGGCGGATCGAGTTCGATCTCTTCGACGATCCACGGTGTGTTGGTTTCCCACAGGACTGCTGCCTTGGTCTTCACGATGACCTCCAGAGTGACGAGATGATTCGATTGCTGCCGACGACGCTACAACGCCGGACCTAGACCATCGAACTGAGCGTGCTTGCGTCGAACGGCGCATCGCCGACCATACGCAGCACCTGCACCGCACGGGTCATCGCCACGTACAACAGCCGGGCGCCGCGCGGCGAGCCATCGAACACCTCGGCCGGGTTCACCACCACGACTGCATCGAACTCAAGACCCTTCACGGCCTCGGCAGTGAACATGGGAATGTGCGTGCGCTGCACGTCCTGCACCCGGCCCATCGATTCGAGACCGTGCGCTGCCAAGGCCGCTGCGATGGGCGCATGGAGGTGTTGCGGGGCCACCACCCCGGTGAGCACGTGGCGGTGACGGGCGACGAGCACCTCCTCGGCAACGGCCTCGGCCAGGTCAGCGGCGGCCGCAACCCGCATGGTCGGTGATTCGCCGGCCATACGTACGCTGCGGCTGGCCACGGTGTCGACCGCCGTGAAGGGCAGCAAGAGATTGGCCACCTCGAGCACGGGTTCGGGGACGCGGTAGCCGATGGTGAGATGGGCCACGGTGTAGTCGGCCGCTCCGAGATACTGCGCCACCACCGGCCACTGTTGCTGGCCGGCTGGCGTGGTGGACTGAGCCAGATCGCCGAGGATGGTGAATGAACCGGTCGGGCTGCGCCGGCCGATGACCCGCAGTCCCACGGCCGACTGGTCTTGAGCTTCGTCTACCACCACATGCCCGAACACGAATGGAGGACCGTTCAACAACGAATGGGTCTCGTCGAGCAGCAGTTGGTCGGCGGGCGTCCATGGCCGCTTCTTCGTGCCGGGTCGGCCGGCCTGCAACAGCAACGCCTGCTCGTGGGCGGACAGGATGCCCTCGGCCGCAGCGGCGAGCACGGACTCGATGCTGAACAGCCGTTGCAGCACGGTCTTGGGTTGCTGCACCGGCCATGCTGCCGTCAACGCCTCGCGCAAGACCGTGGCCCTGACCCAGGCGTCGTCTTTGTCGGTGCGGCGCATCAGGTCCTGCTGGGCAATGGCCTTCAGCGCATCTCGCCGCCGGTTGAGCGGCCGTGATGTGGCCGAGCCACCGAGCGCGGTTGCGACCCACGCGGCAAACTCGTCGGGTTCGATCACCACGGTCCGGGCGCCCATCGGCACGCGCACGGCAACCTGTGGCAGCCGGATGCCACCGAGCACGGCCCGCTGCAGCACCTCGAGCATGCGCGGGTCGCCCTTGAGTCGGGCCAGTTCGAGGGTGTCGGCACCGTCGACCTCAACCCGGGGCACGCACAGATCAAGCACGGTGCGCTGCTGCACGCTGCGCTCGCCGAGCGACGGCAGCACGTTGCCGATGTAGTCGAGGAAGACCCTGTTCGGGCCCACCACCAGTACCCCGTCGCGGGCGAGTTGGCGACGGTGTTCGAACAACAGATAGGCCGCACGGTGCAGGCCCACTGCGGTCTTGCCCGTGCCCGGCCCGCCCTGCACGATGAGCGCCTGTTGCAGCGGCGCACGAATGACCACGTCCTGTTCGGCCTGGATGGTTGCCACGATCTCGCGCATGGCACCGGTGCGGGCAGCGCCGATCTCGGCCAACACAGGATCAGGGATGCCCGTGGCTGCTCCGGCCGAATCGGGGTCGTCGAGTTGCTCGTCGAGATACGCCGTGATGTCGCCGTCGGCGAGCGTGAACCGGCGGCGGTGGGTCAACCCCAGCGGGTCGATCGATGTGGCGCGGTAGAACGGGGCGGCGATGGGCGCACGCCAATCGACGACCACGGGATCGTGTTGGCCGTCTTCGATGTGTCGACGGCCGATGTACCAGCGATCGCCGTCTTCGTCGATGCGGCCGAAGAAGTCGCCCGCACCGGGGGTGCGCAGGTCCTGGAGTGCCTCGGCAACAGTGACCTCGATGTACTCCTTGGTGATGTGGTCGGCCGAGCCATCCGGATCGACCTGTTCGAACGCCTCGATCATCCGGTCGCGACAGCTGCGCGCGTAGTCCAGCTGCGCACGTTCTTGCTGAAGTTCGGGGAAGAGGGTGGTGTCTGACATGGCTGCTCCGGGGGCCGTTGATTCTAGTGGTCGTCATCGGGTCACCCTGCGGGTGGGTCGGGGCCTTTTGGTGGCATGATCCAACGATGAGAAATTCGAGCCTCATGGCAGTACTGGTGGTCGCGTCACTCGGAGCCGCTGCGTGCTCCAGTTCGGCAACGATGTCGACCGCATCGAACGCACCCTCAGGCACCACGGGAACCACCGATGTGACCGGGGTGCAGTCGTTCACCGGCCTCGCCCGCAACCACGTTGCCACGCCGGTCAGCTACCCGCAATCGCCGCCGGTGGGCGGTGATCACGCACGGGTGTGGCAGAACTGCGGCGTCTACGACACGCAGCCCAAGAACGAAAACGCTGTCCATTCGCTCGAGCACGGCGCCGTCTGGCTGGCCTATCGTCCCGACCTCCCGGCAGATCAGGTCGACCAGATCCGCACACTCGCGCGCAACCACACGCACGTGCTCGTCTCGCCATATGCGGGCATCACCGAAGCCGTCGTGGCCACGGCGTGGGGTAAGCAGCTGCGGCTCGACTCCGTCGGCGACCCTCGTCTCGGCCAGTTCGTGGCCGCCTACGAGGAGGGCCCGCAGACCCCTGAACTGGGCGTCACCTGCAGTGGCGGCGTGGGCAGCCCGATCGAATGATGAGTACAGCCACCCGGCCCCGACCACTGGCTACCGCCCTGCTGTGCATCGCAGCCCTCGGGATGGCCGCATGCAGCGGTTCGGCGGCCCATGTCGGCACGACCCCAACCGCGCCGGGGGACATGTCCCCCGAGGCAGGCTTTGCCCGCGACATGTCGGTGCACCATGCCCAGGCCGTGGCGATGGCCGAGGCCATCCGCGATCGCACCACCGACCCAGACCTGAAGCTGCTCGCCACCAACATCGCCCTGGGCCAGCAGAACCAGATCGGCCGGATGACCGGATGGCTCGACGAGTGGCAGCTCAGCGTCAGCTCCACCAACCCGGCGATGGCCTGGGTCAACGATGCGCACCTCATCGACGGGGCGGTCACGCACGACATGGGCACGATGGACATGGGCACAGGCGCGACCGGGGCGGTCGGCACCATGCCCGGAGGCACCATGCTCGGCGGCACCATGCCCGGAGGCACCATGCCCGGCCTCGCCACCCGGCCCCAGGTCACCGCACTCAGCACGCTGCCCATCGATCAGGCCGAGATCTCGTTCCTGCAGCTGATGATCCACCACCACCGGGGCGGCGTTGCGATGGCATCGGCGATCCTGGCCCGCACAGAGCGCCCCGACGTGCGGCTACTGGCGACCAGCATTGTGAACAGCCAGCAATCCGAGATCGATCTGATGACCCAAATGTTGGCGAAGCGCGGCGCCACGCCGTAGCGTTCGCAACAGCACGCCGATGGGGCTCGCAGCTTGCAGGAGGTCCTGATGGACGAGACAACACTGGTCGACACACAACTCGCAGAGCAGCAACAGGCCAACCCGGTCAGCGCACAACTGCTCGTCGAAGAACTGCTCGTCGAGGAAATCTCCATCGACGGCATGTGCGGCGTCTACTGAGCATGTCCGATCTCGGCGTGCTCAACACGGGCACGCATGATCCCGCCTCGCCCGTGGACACCATCTTGGGCGCTGCGCTCGAGCTGAACCCACAGGTGGCGCTGCGCCCCGAGCCATTCGGAGCGCTTGCCTATCACTACGGCAATCGCCGGCTGGTGTTCCTGAAGCACCTCGACATGGTCACGGTCGCCCGAAACCTGTCGCTGTACCCATCGTTGGCCGACACGCTGCAGGCGTGCGGCATCGACCCCGGCCGGTGGCCCGCATTCGCCACGGCCGTCCGTTCCCTGCAGACATCGGAGATTATTCGTGAGCGTTGAATCACTCGTCACACAGCTGAAGGGCGGTCTCGACGCGCCCATCTGCCTCACGTGGGAACTCACCTACGCATGCAACCTGCAGTGCGTCCACTGCCTGTCGTCGAGCGGTCAGCGCGACCCCAACGAACTCACCACCGCCGAGGCCAAGCGGGTGCTCGACGAGCTGCGCGATCTGCAGGTGTTCTACATCAACATCGGTGGCGGCGAGCCGATGGTGCGTCGTGATTTCTTCGAGCTGCTCGACTACTCCATCAGTCAGGGCATCGGTGTGAAGTTCTCCACCAACGGCGCATTCATCGACGCCGAGAAGGCCCGACGACTGGCCGCGATGGATTATCTCGACATCCAGATCAGCCTCGACGGCACCGACGCCGTCACCAACGACGCCGTTCGTGGCCCGGGCAGCTACGCCATGGCCCGTCGTGCGATGGACAACCTCGCCGCAGCGAACTTCGGTCCGTTCAAGATCAGCGTGGTCGTCACCCGCTACAACGTCGATCAGCTCGACGAGTTCAAGGCGCTCGCCGACTCCTATGGCGCACAACTGCGCATCACGCGGCTGCGGCCCAGCGGTCGCGGCGCTGACTCTTGGCACGATCTGCACCCCACGAATGCGCAGCAACGCCAGATCTACAACTGGCTGATGGCCCACGGTGACAACGTGCTCACGGGCGACTCGTTCTTTCACCTCAACGCACTCGGCGATCCCCTGCCCGGGTTGAACATGTGCGGTGCCGGCCGAGTGGTCTGCCTCATCGATCCCGTCGGCGATGTCTACGCATGCCCGTTCGTGATCCACGACGAATTCAAGGCCGGCTCGGTCCGCGACAACGGCGGCTTCTCCAAGGTCTGGAAGCAGAGCCCACTGTTCCTCGAACTACGCGAGCCGCAGTCAGCGGGTGCCTGCAGCAGTTGCGGCAGCTACGACGCGTGTCAGGGCGGCTGTATGGCAGCCAAGTTCTTCACCGGCCTTCCGCTGGATGGTCCCGATCCTGAATGCATCACCGGTCACGGCGAGGAAGCGCTCACGTTGGTGAACGCACAGCTCAACCCCAAGCCGGCAATGGACCATAGCAAGCCTGTTTCAGTGGCGCTATCGACGACGCGAAGGCTCAGCGTCGCGCATTGATCCTGCTTGCCCTGCTCCCCGCCGCGTACGTGGTCGGCATGTTCCCCAGCGCCGCCATGGTGGCGCGGGCGAAAGGCATCGACATCACATCGGCGGGCTCGGGAAACCCGGGCGCATCCAACGTGAGCCGCCTGCTCGGGTGGAAGTGGGGCCTGGTCGTGTTTGCGCTCGACGCAGCCAAGGGCGCCCTCGCCGCCGGTGGGGGCTGGATGCTCGAGGGTAGAGGCGCCGGCTACCTCTGCGTGGCCGCCGCAACACTGGGGCACATGTTCCCGGTTGCGCACCGCTTCGGCACGCGCCGCTTTGCCGGCGGCAAGGGCGTCGCCACGGTGGGCGGCGCAATGTTCGTGCTCGAACCCATCGTGTCCAGCATTCTGCTGGCGGTGTGGTTCGCCATCAGTCGCCTCACGAAGAAGGCGTCATTGGCCTCGATCGGCATCATCGTGCTGCTCCCCATCGGTGCTGCGCTGGCAGGCGCTCCGGGTCGGGAGATCGGCGCCATGGTGGCGCTCGGTGCGCTGGTGATGGTGAAACACACCTCCAACATCAAACGGCTGATCAGGCGCGAAGAGCTCACACTCGGCAAGAATCACTAACCCATGCACCTTCTCGACCCGATCCGACTGGGACCGCGCACCGCCCCGAACCGGGTGATGTTCGGCCCGCACGTCACCAACCTTGCCGACGACTCACGCTCGCTGCCCGACCGGTGGGTGCAGTATCACGAGCGTCGCGCCGAGGGTGGCTGCGGCATCGTGGTGACCGAGGGCGCCAGTGTGCACGCCGGCGACTGGCCCTACGAGCGCGCCCCACTCGCCGAGCGATGCGCTCCCGGTTGGCAGCGAGCGGCCGATGCCTGCCACGAACACGGGGCGCTGCTGTTGGCCTCGCTCGACCATACGGGTGGGCAGGGATCTTCGGCGTACAGTCAGCGCGAGCTGTGGGCACCCTCTCGCGTGCCCGAGGTGAACAGCCGCGAGGTCCCCAAGTGGATGGAGGCCGACGACATCGCGGCCGTCGTGGGCGGCTTCGCCGCATCGGCCCGGCTCGCCGCTGAAGCCGGCTGCGATGGCGTCGAGATCAACGCCGGCCAACACAGCCTCATCCGCCAGTTCCTCTCTGGACTCACGAACCACCGCGGCGACGAATGGGGTCAGGACCGGCTGTTGCTGGCCCGCCAGGCCATTGCCGCAGCGCGTTCGGGGATCGGCAGCGACCGCGTGCTTGGCCTACGGCTGTCGTGTGACGAACTGGCACCGTGGGCTGGCATCACCCCGGAGATGGCGCCCGCCATTGCTGCCGAGTTGGCCAACTGCGGGCTCGACTACATCGTGGTCGTGCGCGGCGCCATTTTCAGCATCGAAAAAACCAGACCCGACTTCCATGAGCCCACCGGCTTCAACATCGGTGTGTGCCGCGAAGTCCGTACCGCCGTTCAGGCCGCCAATCCGTCCACTCAGGTGATCCTGCAGGGCTCCATCGTCGAATGGGGACAGGCCGAGTGGGCGATCGCCGATGGCGTGTGTGATGCCGTCGAGATGACCAGGGCCCAGATCGCCGATCCATCGCTGGTGGCCAAGCTGGCCGGCGGCGAGGCCGACCGCATCCGACCATGTATCCGTTGCAACCAGACATGTCAGGTGCGCGATGCACGCAACCCCATCGTCACCTGTGTGGGCGAGCCCAGCAGCGGGCGCGAGACCGAAGACCCCGTCTGGATCTCACCCACACGTCACCCGCGTGATGTGCTGGTGGTCGGTGGCGGCGCCGCCGGCCTGGAGGCCGCACGTGTAGCGGTGGCGCGCGGCCATCGGGTACGGCTCGTTGAACAGTCGTCGCAGTTGGGCGGTGTGGCCGCCATCGCAGGCCCCGGACGCCCGCTCATCGATTGGCTCATCGCTGAATGCACCCACGGCGGAGTCACCATCGCGCTCGAGACCTCCGCAGCATCGGTCACCGACACGCCGGCCCATACCGTGACCATCCAAGCCACGGGCTCGTTGCCCGGGGTACGCGCTTACTCCGTCGAGGGTGGCACCGTGTTCGACGTTGTCGAGATCCGTTCCGGGGCCGCAACGTTGCCGGCAGCAGGCGACGTCGTACTCTTCGACCCGATCGGCGGGCCCATCGGGGTGTCCCTTGCCGAGGAACTGGGCGCCCGAGCCGTGCTGGTCACCCAGGACAACATCGCCGGCAACGAGCTCAGCCGTACGGGCGACCTCGCCCCCGCCAATGTTCGCCTGGCCCAGCAGGGCGTCCGCATCGAGCGGCGCTCTCTGCTGCGCTCGGTGCACCCAGACCACGTGGTGCTCGAGGATCGCTTCACCGGCGAACGACGCGACGTTTCCTGCGTCGCGCTGGTCGATTGCGGTTTCCGCTTGCCGACTCCGGCATTGGCCGGTGCGGCAGTACAGGCAGGTGACTGCGTCGCACCACGAACACTGCACGAGGCCATCCTCGAGGGCCGGCGCGCGGCCATGGCCGTCGATCGCCTCTGACCCCGCCGCTCGGCGATCGCCTTCGGATAATTCATCGCCCGGCCAGCCGCGTCTTGCGGCAGACTTCACGCATGGAGGAACACGCAGGCGATGTCCTGGTCGCGCACGAACTGCGTAAGACCTTCAAGAAGGTCGAAGCCGTTCGCGGTATCAGCATCACCGTCGCGCCCGGCGAGCGCGTCGGCCTGCTGGGTCCCAACGGCGCCGGCAAGACCACCACGCTGTTGATGCTCCTTGGTGCCATCCTGCCCGATACGGGTACCGTCACCATCGTGGGCCATCGCCTGCCCCGTCATCGCTCGAAGGCGATGGAGCGCGTCGGTTTCGCGGCCGGTTACCTACCGCTGCCCGATCGCCTGAAGGTGCGCGAAGCCCTCGGGGTGTTCGCCGGTTGGTACGGCGTCCGCAACGAGAAGGCAGCGGTCGCTGCCGCTCTCGAACGTTTCGAGATCACCCATCTTGCGGACCGTCTGTGCAACGCGCTCAGCAGTGGACAACGCACGCTCGTTGGCATCGTGAAGGCCACGCTGCACAACCCTGCGTTGCTCGTGCTCGACGAGCCCACCGCCTCGCTCGACCCCGATGTGGCACTGCGCGTGCGCCAGGGGCTGCTGCAGTTCTGCTCGTCGACGGGCGCCGCGCTGCTCATCACCAGCCACGACATGCGCGAGGTGGAGATGCTCACCGAGCGCGTCATTTTCCTGGCCAACGGTCAGGTGGTGGCCAACGACACGGCCGCGGCGATCGCCGCCACCTACGGCTATGACGATCTCGAGGGCGTGTTCATGCAACTCGCCGACGAAGCGCGGCGAACATGAGTTGGCACCGAATCCGCGTCGTGATCCGCCGCCACGCGTACGTGCTGTGGCGTGCCCCGCACCGATGGTTCGACATCGGCTTCTGGCCGCTGATGGACATCATCTTGTGGGGCAGTCTGGGCACCTATGTAGCTCGCAACACCACCGGCGCGCATGCCTCGACGCCGTATCTCATCGCCGGCATCATGATGTTCCATATCCTGTTCCAGAGCCAGATCGCGGTTGGCACCGGGTTCCTGGAGGAGACGTGGAGCCGCAACCTGCTCAACGTGTTGACCACGCCGGTAACCGAGTTCGAATACCTTGCCGGCACCGCCACGTTCGGCTTGGCCAAGGTGGCGTTTGCGCTGCTCACCCTGTCGGTCACGGCGTTCGGGTTCTTCCGTTTCGACCTCGGCTCCATTGGTTGGTCGATCATTCCGATCGCGCTCATTCTCACCATCGTCGGCTGGTCCGCTGGTATCGCCAACATCGGCATTGTGCTGCGCTTCGGACAGGGCGCAGAGATCCTGATCTGGGGCAGCAACTTCATCCTGATGGCGTTCAGCGGCGTGTTCAATCCGGTCGATGCCCTGCCCGGCGCGTTGCAGCCGATCGCCCGGGTGCTGCCCAGCACACATGCGTTCACCGCACTGCGAACGGTGCTGAACGGCAATCCGCTGCCGATCGGCGAGATCGTCGCCGGGGTTATCGGAGCCCTCGTGATGTTGGTCGCGTGCTTCTCGTTCACGGCGTGGATGTTGCACGTGTTCCGACGCCGCGGTTTCGTCACTCGCTTCTCCTGACCGGGCTGTGCGCTGCCCTCGCAGCTTCTGGCACCGCGCGCCCAGTGTGAAAGCATGCGCCCATGAGCGCAGCACTGTTCGATCTCACGGGGAAAGTCGCCATCGTCACCGGAGGCAGCCGGGGCCTCGGCCGCGAGATGGTCCTGGCGTTCGCCGAGCACGGCGCCGACGTGGTCATTGCCAGCCGCAAGATCGAGAACTGCGAGTCCGTGGCCGAGGAGGTCCGTGCCATGGGCCGACGCGCCGTGGCGGTTGCCTATCACGCCGCCTCGTGGCAGGCCGCCGACGAACTCGCCGCGCTCGCGTTCAGCGAGTTCGGGCACGTCGACATCCTGGTCAACAACGCCGGTATGTCGCCGCTGTATCCATCGGTCGATGCCATCACCGAAGATCTCTACGACAAGGTCATGGGCGTCAACCTGAAGGGTCCGTTCCGCTTGTCGGCGGTGGTGGGCACGGCGATGGCCAACGGCGACGGTGGTTCGATCATCTTCGTGTCGTCGATCGCATCGCACCGGCCGAGCCCCAACGAGCTGGTCTATGGAGCGGCCAAGGCCGGAGTCAACAACCTCACCATCGGCCTGGCGCGCACGCTCGGGCCGAAGGTACGCGTCAACTGCATCGTGCCCGGCCCGTTCCTGACCGACATCAGCAAGGCATGGGATCTCGACGCGTTCAGCCGCAGTGCGGCTGCCGGCTTCTCGCTGCAACGTGGCGGCGAACCCAACGAGGTGGTCGGCGCAGCGCTGTACTTCGCCAGCGCCGCCAGCAGCTACACCACCGGCGCATTGCTGAACATCGACGGCGGCCCGCGCTGACGCGCTCGACCACGTCGCCCGCACCCCGATCATCCGGCGCGTGTCGCGCCACGGACCACCGTCCCGGACAGTCTCGCGGAATAGTTGCGCGCGCAATAGTGTTAGGGACACCATGACCATCACGATCCAACAGCCCGGCGAGCGGTTCGTCACCAACGTCGGCTGGCTGAACTCCAAGCACTCGTTCAACTTCGGCTCGCACTACTCGCCCCTACACAACGGCCACGGCCTGCTGCTGGTGAACAACGACGACCGCGTTGCCCCGGCATCGGGTTTCGGCACGCACGGTCACCGCGACATGGAGATCGTCACGTGGGTACTCAGCGGCACGCTCGAACACAACGACAGCGAGGGCAACCATGGGGTGCTCTACCCGGGTCTTGCGCAGCGCATGTCGGCGGGTACCGGCATCCGCCACAGCGAGATGAACCCCAGCCCCGACACGGCTGTGCACTTCGTGCAGATGTGGGTCCTGCCCGATGCGCAGGGAGTCAGGCCCGGCTATCAACAGCTCGACATCAACGCCGAACTGGCCAAGCGCAGCCTGGTCCCGATCGCCTCGGGCAAGGGCCACGACGCAGCCATCTCGATCCATCAGCGCAACGCCGTGCTGTGGGGCGCCCGTCTGGCCGCCGATCAGACCGTGGCGCTGCCTGACGATCCGCACGTCCATGCCTTTGTTGCGCTCGGGTCAGCAACGCTCGGAACCGGTGCCGTGCTGGCCACCGGAGCCGCTGCCCGGCTGACCGCTGCCGGCGCAGTGTCGCTCACCGCCGGACCTGACGGTGCCGAACTGCTCGTGTGGGCCACCGCCTGACGGCACCAAGTTCGCCTACCGTGCAGACGGGGCCATGGCCGGCGACATACGCTGCACCCATGGAAATGCATTTCGCAACTGTGTGGGAAGCCATCACCGACGAGATCGGTGATGCGACAGCCCTGGTACACGGCACCACCCGACGCACATGGACACAGTACGACGATCGCGCCGCGCGCATGGCTGCAGCGTTCGTCGATGCAGGATTGCAGCCCGACAGCAAGATCGGCCTGTACCTGTACAACTGCAACGAGTACATGGAGGCCCAATACGCCGGCTTCAAAATGCGCGGCGTGCCCGTGAACGTGAACTACCGCTACCTCGACGAAGAGCTGTGGTACCTGCTCGACAACAGCGACGCCGAGGCGTTGGTGTTCCACTCGTCGCTCGGCGATCGCGTCGCCCGCGTCGCGACGCGGCTCCCCAAGCTGAAGCTGCTCATCGAGGTCGACGACGGCGGCGCTGGCCAGGTTCCCACCGCACGCCGCTACGAGGAGGCGATCGCCAACCATGACCCCATGCCGCGCATCACCCGCTCCGAGAACGACATCTACATGCTCTACACCGGCGGCACCACGGGCATGCCCAAGGGCGTCATGTACGCAATGGGCGGCATGACCGGTGGCTTCATCACCAGCGGCTTCCCGTTGCTGGGTGCAGTGCCGCCGTCGGATGCAGCGCTGGTCGCACCCATCGTGGGCGACGCCGTTCGCAGTGGCAAACAGACCGTCAGCATCCCCAGTTGTCCGCTGATGCACGGCACCGGTGTGTGGCTGGGTGGGTTCATCCCCCATCTGATGGGCGGCACCGTGGTCACCCTGCCGTCGCGCTCGCTCGACAGCGACGAACTGCTCACCACCGTGCAGAACGAGCACGCCACCAGCGTGGTGATCGTCGGCGATTCGTTCGCCAAGCCCATCGTGCGGGCGCTCGAGACCGCCATTGCAGCCGGCACGCCCTACGACACCAGCAGCATTCAGATGGTCATCTCGTCGGGTGTGATGTGGACCGCTGAGGTCAAAGAGCAGATGCTCGACCTCATCCCGCAGGCCATGCTGATCGATGCCATCGGCTCCACCGAGGGCAGCATGGGTACGCAGATCTCCATGCGCGGTATGGCCATCGAGACCGCCAAGTTCAGCCAGGCGGCCACCACCAAGGTGTTCACCGACGACGACCGAGAGGTCTTGCCCGGTTCGGGCGAGGTCGGTCTGGTGGCAGCCGGCGGCAACGTGCCGCTCGGCTACTTCAAGGACAGCGAGAAGTCAGCCCGTACGTTCCGAGTCATCCGCGGCGAGCGGTACTCGTTCCCGGGCGACATGGCCACCGTCAACGCTGACGGCACGCTGGTGCTGTTGGGCCGCGGCAGTCAGGTCATCAACACTGCCGGCGAGAAGGTCTTCCCCGAAGAGGTTGAGGAAGCCGTGAAGCGCTCCGCCGGCGTGCTCGACTGCCTCGTGGTCGGCATCGATGACGACAAGTTTGGCCAGTCCGTCACGGCGGTCGCGTCACTCGCAGAAGGCGCAACAGTCGACGAGGCCACCGTCATTGCCTCGGTGAAGGAACAGTTGGCGGGGTTCAAGGCCCCCAAGCGCGTGGTGTTCGTGGCCTCGGTGCCGCGTGCCCCCAACGGCAAGGCCGACTACAAGGCCGCCAAGCAGTACGCGCTCGACGCCCTCGGCAAGTCCTGACCAATCCGAACGTCCGGCTTCAGCCGGCGGGGGCGAGCAGCTTGTCCTGCAGGAAGGTGATCACCCGCTGGACGGACGCCTCGTCGCGCTGCTCGGTCAGCACCGAGTGGTCACGCTTGGTCGCGCTCGCTAGTTCGATGGCGATGAAGGCGTCACCGAGCAGTTCGCGCAATGAGTCGAAGCGGGTACCGACGAGGGCGTCGCCGGTGAAACGCAGTCCCAGGACCTGACACCCTGCAGCGGCGCGCTGCGCGACCACCATGGCATCGTCGGGCGACAGGCTGAGGTTGGCACCGCGCTCTTTCCCGCCGGCCGCGAACGGCATCGAGGGTTGCGACAGCACCGGGGCCACCATGATGTCGTCGACCATCATGCCCAGCGCGAAGCCGCCGCTGAAGCACATGCCGATGGCCCCGACTCCCGGCCCGCCAAGCTCGTTGTGCAACGACCGCGCCAATGCACGCAGCCAGGCGATGATCGGCGACGTCTGGTTGAGCGCCCAGTTGGTGAACTCCTTGGAGACGCAGACCTTCATCATCGACTTCACCATGTAGCCATTGCTGAACTGCTGGCCGGGGGTGCCGACGAGCGACGGCATCACCACGGTGAACCCGGCATCGACGACGTCGTTGGCGAAGGCGGTGACCGCCGGGGTGATGCCCGGGATCTCGTGTACGACGATGACGGCGGGCCCCTGCCCGCGACGGTAGGTCTCGCGGGTGAAGCCGGCTGCCGTGAAGGTGTCCTTCACCCAACCATCGAGCACACCGGATGCGGTTTCGGTCACGACAGACTCCTGACTGCTGCGAGGGCCCGCTCGGCGAGGCCCTCTGCTCCTGCTTTCATCGGTGCCAGATCCAGGCCCTGGTCACCCATCGCCCCGTGGAGATAGCGGGCGTACACACCCTCGCTGATGACCGCAAGACGCCAGCAGGAGAAGGCCACGTAGTAGCCGATGCCGCTGAGGTCGCGCCCGGTGCGATTCGCATACCGCTCGAGCAGCGCCGAGTACGGCAGAAATCCGCCGGCGGGCGTGGGGTCGTTGGCCCGCAACGCAACGGCGTCGTCACCATCGCTCCAGTACACACCGATGTAGCCGACATCGGCCAGTGGGTCGCCCAACGTGCACAGCTCCCAATCGAGCACGGCAGCAATGCGCCCACGGCTGGTATCCACCAGGCAGTTACCGAACCGATAGTCACCGTGGGCGATGGACACCCCCTGCTGCACTGGTATCCGCTCGCGGAGCAGACGCGCCACCTCGTCGACGGCCGGCAACTCACGGGTCTTGCTGTTCTCCCACTGGGTGGACCAACGCTTGACCTGACGCTCGATGTAGCCCTCGCGCCGAGCGAGATCGCCCAGGCCCACGGCGTCGATGTCGACCGCGTGGAGATCGGCGAGCACATCGATGAGGTGCTCGCTGGCTGGCACGCGCAGTTCGTGGGGCAGCGCAGCTGCGCGGTCCGCGCTGTCCAGCACCACGCCATCGACATGACCCATCACATAGAACGGAGCGTCGTTGACATCGGTGTCGGTGCACAGTCCCAACGCCGGGGGAACCGGCACCGAGGTCTGGCCGACGGCGGCGATGATGCGGTACTCGCGCGCCATGTCGTGTGCGGTGGCCAGCACGTGGCCGAGCGGCGGGCGGCGCAAGACCAGCTTGCGACCCCTGGCATCGGTTACCAAGAAGGTGAGATTCGAACGGCCTCCGGCGATGAGCTCGGCGTCGAACGGGGCCTCAACGTTGGCGATGTTGGCGATGAGCCATTCGGTGACGTTGGCCAGATTGAGTCCCTGCACGATGAGACCGTAGCTCCCAGCCGGCAGAACGGACTACCCGGGTCGGCCGACGCCGACGACTTTGTCCCAGTGCACCTGGGTGTACGACACCTGCGACCCGGTCTGCGGGGAGTGGATCATGCTGCCTCCGCCGATGTAGATACCGACATGGCTGATGGGCGAGTAGTAGAAGATGAGGTCACCGGGCTGGGCCTCGCTGGCCGAGACGTGCGGGACCGAGGCGTACTGCTGGCGCGACTGGTGCGGCAAGGACACGCCTGCCCGGCCCCAGGCCCATGCGGTGAGACCCGAGCAGTCGAACGCCACACCCGGCTCTGCCGAAGCGAACCGATAGGGAACACCGATCTGACTCTGGGCGGCGCTGACCGCGACACCGGCCTGACCAGACACCGGCACGTACGAGCCGCCGCCGCCACTGCTGCCCCCGCCACTACTGCCGCCGCCACTACCGGAACCACCGGATCCAGAACCGCCGCCCGAACCCGCTGACCCACCTGCGCTGGAACCTCCACCCGCTGTGGGTGGGGGGGTCCGCCTGTTGGCTGCTGCGGCGGCAGCGGCCGCCGCCTGTTGGGCCTTGAGCTGTTGTTCGAAACGACGCTGCGCCGCTGCCGCCTGGCGCTGCTGCTCTTGCTCCACGAGCACACCCAACTTCGTCTTCGCAGCAGCGAGGCGGTTGGTGGCGTCAGCGGCAGCCTGATCGGCGGCCAACCGGTTGGTCTCGGCATTGGCGGCCAGATCGGCGGCCTTGCGCTGCTTGCGCTCCAGCGCCCGTTGCTGCTGATCGAGCGACTTCAGCAACGCCTCGAAGTCATCGGTGGTGGCTGCGCCGGCATTCACCGCGACGCGGGTGAGGTGATCGCGTTGTAGACCATCGTCGATGGCCGCCGGATCGGTGAACAGCGGACCCATGGCACCGCTGCCGCCACCCATCACCTTTTGTACGGCCACCTCGGACAGCTGCCCGGACAGCGTGGTCAGTTCGGCCTGCTGTGCAGCGATCTTGCTCTGGGCAACGACGATCTCGGCATCGAGCTGGGTCTTTTGATCCAGCGCTTGCGCGCCTAACTCGGCGAACTGGCCGGACTTCTGCTCGAGGGCATCGATCTGGGCCAGCACCCGCTTGACCTCGGCCTGCTGGTCAGAGATGCCGTCGGCCGCCGCCGGTTGCATCGAGACCGTCCCGACGAACAGCACGAGGGCCATCCCGAGCGCAAGTCGAAGGGTCCGAGGGCGACGCATGATGGACAACACTCTAGCAAATATTACGGTTACGTTGCGAAAAGGAGCGAGAAACCCGTGCCCCTCTGCACGCGCCCGGCTACTCCCATTCAATGGTGCCGGGTGGCTTCGACGTGATGTCGTAGACCACTCGGTTGATGCCGGCGACCTCGTTGATGATGCGGCTGGCCATGCGCTCGAGCAGGTCGTAGGGCAGCCGGGCCCAGTCGGCGGTCATTGCATCGTCGCTCGTGACGGCACGAATGATGATGGGGTGCGCATAGGTGCGTTCGTCGCCCATCACGCCCACCGAGCGGATGTCGGCGAGCACAGCGAACGCCTGCCAGATCTCGCGCTCGAGCCCGGCCAGGCGGATCTCCTCGCGCACGATGAAATCGGCCTCCTGCAGGATGGCCACGCGCTCGGGGGTGACCTCGCCGATGATGCGCACGCCCAGGCCGGGGCCGGGGAACGGCTGGCGCCACACGATCTCGTCGGGCAGACCGAGCTCGGTCCCGAGTCGGCGCACCTCGTCCTTGAACAGGCTGCGCAACGGCTCGACCAGCTTCAGGGTCATGTCCTCGGGAAGCCCACCGACGTTGTGGTGGCTCTTGATCACCGAAGCCGTGCCGTCGCTGCCACCACTCTCGATCACATCCGGGTACAGCGTTCCCTGCACGAGAAACAGCGCGTCGGTGAGCCCACCGACGTTCTCTTCGAAGATGCGCACGAACAACTCGCCGATGATCTTGCGCTTCGCCTCGGGTTCGGTGACCCCGGCGAGGCGTTCGAAGAAGCGCTGTCCGCTGTCGACATGAATCAACTCGATGCCCATGTTGCGGCGGAACGTCTCGACGACCTGATCGCTCTCGTTCTTGCGCATGAGCCCGGTGTCCACGTACACACAGGTGAGTTGCGAGCCGATGGCCCGGTGCACCAGGGCCGCCGCAACGGCCGAGTCGACACCACCAGACAGGCCACAGATCACCCGATGCTCACCAACCTGAGCGCGCACCGCGGCGATCTGGTCATCGATGACCGACGTCATCGTCCACGTCGGCTGGCAGCCCGCAAGATCATGCAGGAACCGCCGCAGGACCTGCATGCCGTAGGGCGAATGCACCACTTCAGGGTGGAACTGCACGCCCCAGATCTTGCGGTCGGCGCATTCGAGTGCGGCCACCGGCGCATCGGGGGTGGACGCCGTGGCGATGAAACCAGTGGGAGCCTGCACAACGGCGTCGAAATGGCTCATCCACACGTCCTGCTCGGCGGGCAGACCGGCGAGCAGCTGCGACGCAGGGTCGGTGACAGTGAGCTGGGCCCGGCCGTATTCGCCGCGCATGCCCCGGCCAACCTCGCCGCCGGGGAGCTGCTGAGCGATCAACTGCACGCCATAGCAGATGCCGAGAATCGGGATACCGAGGTCGT
This sequence comes from Actinomycetota bacterium, assembly GCA_009726095.1. Lineage (GTDB taxonomy): Bacteria > Actinomycetota > Acidimicrobiia > Acidimicrobiales > Ilumatobacteraceae > WLMZ01. Next base: position 19,259 of record WLMZ01000009.1, on the reverse strand, counting down.
AGATGGCGGGATCGAGCGAGGGAGCGCCGTCGACGTGCACGCTCTTGGGGCCTCCCGACATGATGATGGCCACCGGCTTGCGACGGGCGACCTCCGCTGCAGTGATGCGGTGCGGGACGATCTCGCTGTACACGTTGAGCTCGCGCACGCGACGAGCAATGAGCTGCGCGTACTGAGCACCAAAGTCAACGACGAATACGGTGTCGATGTTGTCGGTCAAGTCTTCGAATCTAGCCCCCGCTGGGCGAAGTGAGCCAGTACGCGCGACGATGTGTTCCATGCGTCGATGGTTCGTGCTCGTTCTGGCAGTCATGGCCGTGCTCGCCCCGGCCCGCGCATTCGCCACGGCTCCGCCGAATTCGGTCGGCGGCACCGATCAGGCGGTCACCACCACCTCGATCGACACCCTCTTCCCCGCCACCAAACGAGACACGTCGGAATGTGCCGGCCACTCAATCGAGCTACCCGACTGTGGCGGTGCGGGTCGCGGGACTGCGCTGATGTACGTCACGTTCGGGCTCTTGTTCCTGGGCGTGGCCTTCATCTTCTGGCGCGTGGCGCGTAGCGTCAAAGCCCGCGACGCAGCACTCAACGCCAGCAACCCCTAGCCGGGTTGGCCGGTCGTCCCGCGCAGCAGATCGCCGCAGAACGCGGTGGTGCCGCTGGCCAACGCGTGGGCGGCCTCCCACTGCACGAAATGCCCGCAGTCGCGCAACAGGAACGGCCCGACATGCGTGGTGAAGACTGCCGCCGCCATGCGATCGAACGACGGGTAGATCACGTGGTCGCTCGTGCCGTGCAGGATCAGCGTCCGGGTGTGGTCGTTGCGGGCCAGCAACGCTGGCTCGCTTCGTGCCGCAGGGCTGAACGCGCTCTCGTACGCCCCGAAGCTGGCCCGTAGCGACGCTGCGTCGGAGAAAGGCTCCGTGTGGAAGTCGACCTCGCCCGGGTTCGCAAATGCTCCAGGGTGCGCCCAGAACCGACTGGTGTAGAACGTGGCGATGTACCGACGACGTTGCGCCGGTGTGGTCAGCTCAGCGACGAGCCCATCGGGGTCGGTGCCCTGACGAAGGAAGTAATCAGCCGCCTCGCGTGGTGCCCGCGTGCCGTCGATTCCTTCCATCTCCTGCTTCAGGTACGGCAGGGGCGAGTTGAACAGCACCATGCGGTCGACCCATTCGGGGTGCCGCAGCGCCAAATCCTGGATGATCGGCCCGCCAAGGTCGCCGCCGAGCAACACCACGCGTTCGTGGCCGAGGTGATCATGCACCAGCGCATACAGATCGCGAGCGTGGGCGGCCACGTCGTGGAACCCATCTGGTCCCAACCCGCTGGCACCGAACCCGCGCAGGTCGGGCACGATCACCTCGAAGCCTGCATCAGCCAACGGCTGGATGACCTTCCAGAAGATTCGCATGGTCTCCGGCCAGCCGTGCACGCACAGCAGCGGCACACCACCGATGCCCTCGCGAACATACGCCTGCCGGAACCCGCGGGGAGACGCTGCGTGCACGGTGAACCGGTCGGGGTCGATGAACTCAGAATGCAAACCCATCGTCGAAGGGTACGCCCCCGACAAAGTCGACGCGTACGCCGGGCACCATTACCGTACGTGTCTGTGACACCCGAAGAGTTCCGTACCAACGGCTACGCGATGATCGACTGGATCACCAACTACATCGAAGGCATCGAGCGCTACCCCGTCTCCGACCCATCGCTGCAGCCCGGCGAGATACGTGCCGCTCTCCCAGCGCACCCGCCAACACACACCGAGCCATTCTCTGCCGTCCTGCACGATCTCGATACAGCCATCGTGCCCGGCCTCACGCACTGGCAGCATCCCGCATTCTTCGCATACTTCCCCAGCAATTCGTCGTACTCGTCGATCCTTGCCGAACTCGCCACAGCCGGCCTTGGTGTGCAGGGCATGAGCTGGGTCACCAGCCCGGCGTGTACCGAGGTGGAGACCCTCATGCTCGACTGGATGCAGGAGCTCCTCGGCCTGCCCGAACGGTTCCGCAGCGACTCCACCACAGGGGGCGGCGTCATTCATGGCTCGGCCTCGGAGGCCACGCTCGCGGCCATCCTTGCTGCCCGATGGCGCGCAACCGGTGGCGAAGTCAACATCACGGGCGACACCAGCAAGCTGGTTGCATATACAACAACACAGGCCCATAGCAGTATCGAAAAAGGGCTCCGCATCGCAGGTGTCGGTGTCGACCGTATGCGGATGGTCCCCATTGGCGACACGTTTGCGATGCTCCCCGACGAACTCGCCCGCCTGGTGGCCGAGGACCGGGCCGGCGGGCTCACACCGTTCTTCGTGTGCTCATCGCATGGCACCACCAGCTCGATGGCATTCGACCCAACACCCGATATCGCCACGGTCTGCGCTCGCGAGGGCATGTGGCTGCATGTCGATGCGGCGATGAGCGGCATTGCCGCCCTGGCCCCCGAATACCGGTGGGTCAACGAGGGGCTGGAGTTCGCCGACAGCTACTGCACCAACCCACACAAGTGGATGGGTATCAACTTCGACTGCGACCTGTTCTGGACCGCCGATCGCGCCGCACTGTTGGGAGCGCTCAGCATCCTGCCCGAGTACCTGCGGTCGAAGGCCGCCCAGACCGGCGCCGCCATCGACTACCGCGACTGGCAGATTCCATTGGGACGCCGGTTCCGGTCATTGAAGCTGTGGTTCAGCATCCGCTGCGACGGCGTCACACCCGTGCAGGAGATGATCCGCGAACACGTCCGGCTCACCCAGTTGCTGGCCGGGTGGGTACTGACCGACGATCGCTTCGAGATCATGACGCCGTATCCGCTCAACCTTCTGTGTCTGCGCCTGCGCGCCGGCGATGCCGCCACCGACAACCTCATCGAGCAGGCCAACGCCACCGGCCAGGCACTGTTCACCCGTACCGTTCTCGGCGGCCAGACCTGCCTGCGCTTCTCGATCGGTGCACGACTGACAACCGAGCGTCACGTCGCCGCAGGCTGGAACCTGCTGCAGTCGCTCGCGTAGCACGGCCGGGGGCCGTGCGCGGCGGCGGTCGCCCATCGAGATCGGCGTCACAGGTTGCACGTGGCCGACATCGCCGCTTGAATCGGCATACCGGCGTACGCCGGCCACACAACAACGTCGGCTCTGGCCGACGCCAACCCAGGGGGCACCATGAGGCGATTCGCCCGTGTCCTCGTCGCAGTCACGAGTCTGTTGACTGTCTGTCCCACTCCCGGCACCGCAGGTGCCACCGGCGGCAGCGCCCTCACCGACGCCGCCTATGTGCAGCGGATGGTCCTCGGCATGCCGCTCAGCGAGTTCTCGGCGCGCGCCCGCGCCCGCATCGGTAGCGGCGGGAGTGCCGGCGACACCTGGTTCGACTGGAGCACCGACCTGTGCTCGGCACCGCTCGTCGGCAGCACCGGCCGCACCTTCAACTTCATCGAACCATGTCGTCGGCATGACTTCGGCTACCGCAACACGCGGTTGCTGGAACATCGCTACGGCGGTCCCGGCACCTACTGGAACGCAACCAGCCGTCTGCGGATCGACCGGCAGTTGCTCACCGACACCATGAACCACTGCGCCACCCGATGGTTCCTGGAGCGGCCGTCGTGTTACGCGTGGGCGTTCACCTTCTACAACGCCGTGCGCGTGGCGGGGGGACCGTAGACCACACAGAGGAGTTCGTAGAGCACGTGCGCTGTGGCACCCCACACCGTCTCGTCGTCGAGTTCGAAGAAGTTCATCCGACGATCGAGCGGTGGGGTGCCCCACCACTCCTCGCGATAGGTATCGCCATGAGCCAGTTCGGTCAACGGCACCCACAGAATGCGCTCGACCTCGGTGACCTCGGCGATCAGGCTGGGACGCTCGCCAAGATGGGCCACCAGGGGAACGATGTAGCTCCGGCTCACCACGGTGGAAAGGTGACTGAGTTCGCCGCGTACCTGCACCGCAGCCGGGGCCAGGGCCACTTCCTCGTGCGCCTCGCGGATGGCCGCCTGGACAGCGGTCTCGCCGGGCTCGATGCGCCCGCCGGGGAAGCTGATCTCGCCGGCGTGATTGCGAAGGTGCCCGGCACGCTTGGTTAAGAGCACCTCGGCGCCTGCAGGACCATCGGCCAGCGCCACCAGCACCGCCGACGGTCGCGCCCCATCAAAGGTGGGGGTTCCGGGTTGCTGGCCAAGGCCAGCTGTCTCGACGGCACGCACCGCCGCCTCAGCAGACATCGCCACGTCGAAGCGCCACGGTGCCCGCTCACCCCGGCGCCACGCAGCTGGGCGCGGAATGAACTGCTCACCACCCGTGCGACCACGCGGATTCGGCATCGGCACCCTGATCAGACAGCGGGGACGGAGGGCACCCAGCCCTCGTCGATGAGCTGCTTCAGCACATCGCCCAGGCCGGACTTCTTGAGATCGGCGAGCACGCGACCGGGGGTCTGCTCGCCGGTTTCCCACTCCTGCCACGCGGCGAGGAGCTTGGTGAGATCGGGGGCGGGGCGTTCGAACGACATGCCACAAGGCTAGGCCGGTCCGCCACCATCGGGCGTGCGTCAGCCCTTGCGTTTTCGATAGGCATTGACCCCACTACCGACCATGCGCCCAGCGGTTCGGCCAATCGTCGCCGCACGACTGTCCGGCGAGGCCGAGGCCGAGGCCGAGGCACGCTCGCCGTTCGGTGCCGGCGGCGCCGTAGCGGCCGATCTGGCCTGTTTGGCCTGTTTGGCGGACTTCACCCGCTCGGCTCTGGTGACGCGCTCGCTGAAGTCGCTCTGCAACCAGATGAACGCCAGCGCAAACGCCAAGAAGCCCATGATGCCGCGCGTCGCATTGTCGATGGACACGAACGGCTGCGCAGCGGCCACGATGACAGCAAGGATCACCACGACGTCGAGCGTGCGATGCATGCGCCGACCGAAGACCTGAAAGGCCGAGAGCGATCCCTTGGCGCAGGCGGTGTTGAGGACCACGAGCCCACCCATGAGCGTGGGCACCATCGGCGTGGTGCTCTGCAGTCCCTGCGCGACGAACGCGATGCCCATCACGTATTCAGCGGCCTGGTGCATCCAGAACGCCCTCTTCCCCGGGGTGGCCATGCCCCAAAGCTAGCGGCCGAAGCGGCGCGACCCGATGAAAAAGGCAGCGGCCCCGGGGATGAACCCGGGGCCGACTGTCTTGGGGGCACTCGATACAACATCGGGTACCACTCCGGTATTCCCACCGAGGTGGTTACATCATGCCGCCCATGCCACCCATGCCGCCCATGCCGCCGCCGCCGCCGCCAGCCGGCATCGCCGACTTCTTCTCGGGCTTGTCAGCCACGAGACATTCGGTGGTGAGGACCAGGGCCGCAATCGAGGCTGCGTTCTGCAGCGCCGCGCGGGTGACCTTGGCCGGGTCGATGATGCCGGCCTTGACCATGTCGACCATTTCGCCGGTTGCAGCGTTGAGGCCGGTGTTGCCAGTGGCCGACTCGACCTGCTGGACCACAACGGCACCCTGCATGCCGGCATTGTCGGCAATCGTGGTGAGCGGCGCAATGAGCGACTCCCACACAATCTTGGCACCAGTGGCCTCATCGCCCTCGAGCGATGCGACGACTGCGGCAACGGCGGGCCGTGAGCGCACCAACGCCACGCCGCCACCGGCGACGACGCCTTCTTCGATGGCTGCACGAGTAGCAGACACGGCATCTTCGATGCGGTGCTTCTTCTCTTTCAGTTCCACCTCGGTCGCGGCGCCGACCTTGATGACCGCAACGCCGCCGGCCAACTTGGCCAGACGCTCCTGCAGCTTCTCACGGTCCCAATCGCTGTCGGTGTTCTCGATCTCGGCCTTGATCTGGTTGATCCGACCCTTCACATCTTCATGATCGCCGGCGCCATCCACAATCGTGGTGTTGTCCTTGGTGATGATGATGCGCTTGGCCCGACCGAACAGATCGAGGGTGACGTTCTCGAGCTTGAGGCCGACTTCCTCGCTGATGACCTGACCGCCGGTGAGCACGGCCATGTCCTGCAGCATTGCCTTGCGGCGATCGCCGAAGCCGGGCGCCTTGACTGCTGAGGAGTTGAACGTGCCACGGATCTTGTTGACGACGAGCGTGGCGAGTGCCTCGCCCTCGATGTCTTCAGCAATGATCAACAACGGACGACCGGTCTTCATCACGGCTTCGAGCGCTGGGAGCATCGACTGCACCGAGCTGATCTTGCCGTTGTTGATGAGGATGTACGGGTCGTCGAGCACGGCTTCTTGGCGCTCGGCGTCAGTGACGAAGTACGGCGAGAGGTAACCCTTGTCGAACTGCATGCCCTCGGTGAACTCGAGTTCGGTACCGAAGGTGTTGCTCTCTTCAACGGTGACGACGCCGTCCTTGCCGACCTTGTCGATGGCGTTGGCGATGACCTCGCCAATGGACGCATCGGCGGCCGAGATGGTGGCGACAGCGGCGATGTCGCCCTTGTCGTCTACCTCTTTGGCCTGGCCCTTGATGGACTCGACCGCAGCGGCCACTGCCTTCTCGATACCCCGCTTGAGGCCCATCGGGTTGGCGCCAGCTGCGACGTTGCGCATGCCCTGATGCACCATGGCCTGCGCCAACACCGTTGCGGTGGTGGTGCCGTCGCCGGCAACATCGTTGGTCTTGGTGGCGACTTCTTTCACCAATTGGGCGCCCATGTTCTCGAACGGATCGTCGAGTTCAATTTCCTTGGCGATGGACACGCCATCATTGGTGATGGTGGGTGCGCCGAACTTCTTGTCGAGCACGACGTTGCGACCCTTCGGCCCGAGCGTGACCTTGACCGTGTCGGCCAACTTGTTCACACCGGCTTCGAGTGCGCGACGCGCCTCTTCGTCAAACTTGAGGATCTTGGCCATGGGCTGTCCTACTTGTTGACGATTGCGAGGACGTCACGGCTGGTGAGGATCAAGAGATCTTCGCCGTCGATGGTGACTTCGGTTCCGCCGTACTTGCTGTACAGAACGGTGTCGCCGACCTTGACGTCGAGCGGGCTGTGTGCGCCCTTGTCATCGCTCCAGCGGCCGGGGCCAACAGCGAGAACGCTGCCCTGCTGTGGCTTTTCCTTGGCGGTGTCGGGGATGACGAGACCTGAGGCTGTGGTGAGCTCGGCTTCGTTGGGCTTGACCACAATGCGGTCGTCCAGCGGCTTGAGATTCATGAGAGAACGCTCCATGTGTTGTTGTGACGTGTGTCTGGCAGGGCTCTGTGTGGCGACTGCCGCACGGGCATTAGCACTCGACGAGTGCGAGTGCTAATGGTACGGGGAGACCTACGGGGTTAGCAACCCAAGCAGTGACACACCGGCCTCGGCCAGCAACTGATCGAGCAGCGCCAGCGGCAGCCCGATCACATTGGTCACGCTGCCCTCCACGCCATCGACCAGCAATGCTGCCGCGCCCTGGATGCCGTAGCCACCGGCCTTGCCGTGCGGCTCGCCGGTGCCCACGTACCACTCGACCAGATCGGCGGACAGGGGGACAAAGCGGACCACCGAGGTGCAGACCTCGGCGACGACCACACCCGCGTGACGCACCGCCACACCGGTATGCACGCGATGGGCGCGACCTCCCAGCAACCTCAGCATGCGCCGGGCGTCGTCGTCGTCGGCCGGCTTGGCCAAGATGACACCATCAACATCCACCGTGGTGTCGGCGGCGATGACGACGTCGGTGTCATCGTCGGCGGTGGCGGCCAGGGCCTTCTCGACGGCCAGGCGGCGCACATAGCGAACGGGGTCCTCGTCGGGGCGCTCAGATTCGTCGATGTCGGTGGGCATCACCGTGAACGACAGCCCGATCTGGGCCAGCAACTCGCGCCGACGCGGCGAGGCCGAAGCCAGCACGATCCGCAACGCCGGCCGGGCCTCGGAGACCAGTTCAGCCACCACTGAGCGCCATGACCTGCGCGTCGTCGGGCGGGGTGTCGTCGTCGAGATCGTCGAGATACCCATCGGGGAGCACCACGCGGATCGGGCCGTTGGTGTGCCCGCGGCGGATGCGCTCGCCACCGGGCACCACGGTCATCGTGGGATCCAACGCAGCGATGAGGTCATCGAGTTCGCCCAGCGAGTTGATCTTGCTGAACCTGCCGCGCACCTCGCCGCCCACCGGGTAGCCGGTGAGATACCACGAGGTGTGCTTGCGGAAGTCGCGCACGGCATGATCCTGGCCGAGATGGTCGGCGAGCAGCCGGCAGTGATCGGCCATCTGCTGGCCGACGAAGCCGAGCGGCGCCGATTCGGGCACGGGTTCGCCGTTGAATGCTGCGACCAGGTGGCCGAACAACCAGGGCCGGCCGAGGCAGCCGCGGCCGATCACCACGCCGTCGCAATCGGTGTGCGCCACCATGGCGAGCGCATCGGAGGCTTCCCAGATGTCGCCGTTACCCAGCACAGGGATGCCCGACACCGCAGCCTTCAGTTCGCCGATCGCATCCCAGTTCGCCGAACCGGCGTAGTGCTGCTGGGCCGTGCGGGCGTGCAGGGCGATGGCGGCGACGCCTTCCTCCTCGGCGATCAGGCCGGTGCGGATGAACGTGAGCAGTTCGTCGTGGATGCCCATGCGGAACTTGGCGGTGACCGGGATGCCGTAGGGCGACGCTCCACTGACGACGGCTCGCAGGATGGCGCGCAGCAGGTTCGGCTTCACCGGCACTGCGGCACCACCGCCCCGACGGGTGACCTTCTGCGCCGGGCAGCCAAAGTTGAGGTCGATGTGATCAACACGGTCCTCGGCGCAGAGGCGACGCACGGCCTCACCGATGATGGCCGGATCGCTGCCATAGAGCTGCAGGCTGCGTGGCGACTCGTCAGCACCGAAGGTTGCCATGCGCGCGGTCTTGGCGTTGCCGTGCACCAGCGCAGTGGCCATCACCATCTCGTTGACGTAGATCAGGTCGGGCGCGAAACGGCGGCACATCGTGCGGAACGGCGCGTTGGTGACGCCCGCCATGGGGGCCAGCACAACGGGGGGCCACACCTCGAAGCGGCCCAACTGCAGCGGTTTCACCCGGAAAAGGCTACCTTGGCGAACCGCACGGAGAGCCCGCCGTTGCTGGTGGCCAGGGTGTCGTCGAACTCACGCTTGAACGACGGCAGGCTCGAAGCCGGGGCAATGACGGCCAGTCGCTCGGCCCGCCCGAGCGCCAGGTAGAGCGAGCGCTGGTTTGCCGCACTGAGCCGTTCGCCGTAGGGGGGATTCGTCACCACGGCCAGCCCCTTGCCGCCGCTGGCAGCATCGAGCGTCTTGATGGCATCGGCCACCTCGAAGGTGATGTCGTCGAGCACCCCGGCGCGCTCGGCATTCGCCCGGGCCTTGTCGATCATGTCGCCCTTGATGTCGCTGGCGACGTACTTCTTCTTCAACGGAACGCGCACATCGGCATCCGATGCGGCGAGCAGCTTGGCCCACTGCGCCGGGTCCACGGGCATCCAATTCTGGAACGCGAAGCTGCGGTGTCGCCCGGCCGGCATGCGCCGGGCCATCTGTGCGGCCTCGATCATGATGGTGCCGGCGCCACAACAGGGATCGGTGAGCACGCCCTTGTAGACGCTGGCACCGCTCCATTGCAGCAACGCTGCCGCCAGGGTCTCGCGGATCGGGGCTGGGCCCGACTCGGTGCGCCAGCCGCGCTGGTACAGGGGATCGCCGGTGGCATCAAGGCTGACGGTGCAGATGTTGCGCGACATGCGCACGTGCAGTGTGTGCACGCCGCCCTCGTACTCGTATGCCGGGTCGTACGCGCGGCGCACGACGGCACGCACGCGCTCCTCGATGGCGCCGGTGTGGTTCAGCCGAGAGGCCGATGCCGACACGCTGATGTTCAGCGCGCAGCGCTTCGGGAGCCACTCGTGGAAGGGGATGTCGCGCAGGCCGTCCTGCAGGTCGCCAAAGCCACTGGCCTCGAACCGACCGATACGGATGAGCAGCCGCGTCGCCGTGCGCAGGTGCAGGTGGGCCAACATCAGTTGCGACCAGGTGAGCGACGCTGTGAGACCACCCACGCCGAGGTCGACCACCTTCATGTCGAGCCGCGCCATCTCGGCCGCAGTGACCTGTTCCAGGCCGGGGGCAGTGACAATGTAGGCGGCGAGACGACTCATGGGGCCTAGGACTGTACCAGCGGCAGCCGCAGGCCCGGATAGGCCCCACAATCCAACGGCGTCGGGCCGTCGCTGCGCAACCGGTGCCAGCCCGCTGCAGCGATCATCGCTGCGTTGTCGGTGCACATCGCCCGGCTTGGCACGAACGCACGGATGCCATCGGCATCGCAGGCCGCCAACCACCGCTCGCGCAACAACGAGTTGGCGGCAACACCGCCACCCAGGGCCAGGCCCTTTGCCCCCACCTCACGTGCTGCACGACGCGCCTTGGCCACCAAAGTGTCGACCACAGCCATCTGGAACGATGCAGCGATGTCGGCAGTGACGGCATCGGGGTGCTTGCGCACGTGGTTCATCACTGAGGTCTTCAACCCGCTGAAGCTGAAATCGAGCGAATCTGGGATGGCCCGGGGAAAGGCCACGGAGCTGGGGTCGCCATACTGGGCCTCCCGGTCGATTGCGGGACCGCCCGGGTAGCCCAGACCGAGAAAGCGTGCCACCTTGTCGAAGGCCTCACCGGCAGCATCGTCGATGGTCTCGCCCAGCAGGCGGTAGTGGCCATGGGCCCGCATCTCGACGAGCATCGTGTGCCCACCCGACACCAGCAGCACCACCAGCGGTAGCTCCAGCGTCGGGTCCTCGAGCAGGCCGGCGTAGAGGTGAGCCTCGAGATGGTTCACCCCGATGAACGGTACGTCCCACACCATCGCCAGCGCCTTTGCGGCGGCCACACCCACCAACAACGCGCCGATCAGGCCGGGGCCGATGGTGCAGGCCACGGCGTCGATGCGCGTGTCCGCGATGCCGGCCTCGGCGATGGCCTGGGCAACCACCGGGGCGAGCAATTCCACGTGGGCCCTGCTGGCGATCTCGGGCACCACACCACCGAACGGCACGTGCTGGTCGATCGATGTGTTGATCACGCTGCTCAGCACATCGCTGCCGCCCATCACCACCGCGGCGGCGGTCTCGTCGCAGCTGGTCTCGATCCCGAGCACCACGGTTCCCGCGTCAACGATCATCGGGCTGCCACCCGCTGAGCGGTTTCGGGGCACACCTGACGCAGTCGGTCGACGTAATCGGCAGTGTCGATGTTGTGGCACCACATCACCATGGCGTCCTCGGTGTTCTCGTAGTACTTCTTGCGAATGCCCGCTGGCTCGAAACCGAACTGCTGATAGAGCCCCTGCGCAGCAGCGTTGCTGAGGCGCACCTCGAGGGTGAGCCCGGTGCATCCCCGGCGCAGGGCCTCCCATGCGAGGTCGGCCAGCAGTTGACGGCCGATGCCCTCGCGACGGCGGTCCGGATCGGAGGCGATGTTGGTGATGTGCGCCTCCTCCAGCACGATCATCATGCCCGCATAGCCCACCAGTTGACCGTTGCGATACGCAACGATGTAATAGCGCTGGCCCTCGCGAGCCATGTCGATCTCGTTGACGAACACGTTCGCCGACCATGGCTGCGGGTACACCTGCCGCTCGATGACCTGAATCGCGGTGAGATCGCGACGGCGCATGGGGGCAATGACCAGACCACTCCCGGCGGGCTCGCGGTTGAGCAGACGCGACAGCACACTCATCGGGTGCTCCAGTTGATCTGCGCATCGGGCGCACGCAGGTACATCGGCTGCACGGCGTCGAGCCCGCCAGATCCGCCAGATCCGCCATCGGCACGCAGCGCCCGCGCACGTGCCAGATGCACCAGCGCCGCCGCCGACGGGTGGGCGAGATCGGCCACCTCCACGCCGCCATCAAACTGGTCGCGATACCGATGTGCTCCGTCACCGACAGCAAGCACGTCCTGCCCACGGGCCATGACATCGGCGTTGAAATCCTCGATGCTGCAGGCCCTCGGTTCGCTGACCCGTTGAACCCCGCCGGGGGACGACAGGTAGAACGCGTAGAACACCTCTCCCTTGCGCGCATCGATGACGCTGGCGATCACCTTCGCTGTGTGGCGCAGGGGAAACGCCAGGAGATCGAGCGACGAGATGCCCACCAACGGCACCTCGAGCGCCTGGGCCATGGCCTTGGCCGACGCGATGCCAACGCGCATACCGGTGAACAGGCCGGGTCCGATATCGACACCGATCGCCCCGATCTCGGTGACCGCGACCTTGGACTGTCGGCACAGGAACTCGATGGCGGGGACGAGGATCTCGGCGTGCCGACGGCCCTGCATGACCTCGATCACGCCGAGCAGCCCATCGTCGCCGCCGAGCGCAACGCTGACGGCCTGCGTCGCTGTTTCGATACCGAGTGTGATCACCGCAACACCCACGGTTCGACTGCAGCCTCGAGGTGTTCCCACCGCTGCGCCCAGCGTCGGTCGCTGGAGGAGATGGTGATCTCGCGCGAGTCCTCACCGAACATTGCTGTGTCATCGTCGAGTTCGGTTTCGTCAACCGGTCGGAGTTCGATCTGCAGGTGTGGACCGAGATCGACGACGTCTCCCCACTCCACCAGCACGATGGCATCGTTGTCGAGGAGCTCGTCGAGCGCAAGGTCTTCGACCTCTGCTGTGTGATCGAGGCGATAGAGATCGGCGTGATGCAGCGTGGTGGCGCCCGCCTGGTAGCTGTGCACCAACGTGTAGGTGGGCGACGTGACCGGTTCGTAGATGCCCAGGCCGCGGGCGAAACCCTGGGCGAACGCCGTCTTTCCAGCACCCATCTGACCTGCGAGCACGATGAGGTCACCGCGGCGGGCAACCTGCGCGATGGCCGCCGCAATGGAGCGCGTCTCCTCGGGAGAGTTGGAGCGGAGTTCGATCATGGGTACAGGCGTCCGATCCGTTTGCTGATACCGCACAGGATCTCGTAGCCAATTGTGCCAAGGCGATCGGCCCACTCCTCGGCCCGGATTTCATCGACACGATGATCGCCCGCGTTGCTCATGGCGCCCTGGCGGCCGATCAGCACCACCTCGTCGCCCACCGCAACGGCATCATCGCCGCAGTCGACCATCAGCTGGTCCATCGTCACGACACCCACGATCGGGCGCCGGACCCCGCCGATCAACACCTCGCCACCGTGGCCGAACAACCGGCGCGGCACACCATCGGCATAACCAAGCGGCACCGTCGCCACCGAGGTGTCACCCGCGAACGTGTGCCGGAGGCCGTAGCTGATGCCCTGTCCGGCGGCCACCCGTTTCACATGGCTCACCCGGGCCCGCAGCGAGAGCACCGGACGCAGCCCGCCACACAGGTGACTCACCCCTGGACCCGGCTCGACTCCGTACATCGCGATGCCCACACGCACCAGATCGTGGCGGGCAGCGGGTAGCGACAGGGCACCGGCCGAGTTGGCCGCGTGTACCATCGGTGGATGATGTCCGCCGGCGCGCAATGCAGCGAGCACGTCGTCGAAACAGCGCAGCTGCACCTCGTTCGCAACGGCAGCGGGGTCATCGGCCATCGCCAAATGGGTGAACACACCCTCGAGCCGTAGCGATGCATGGGAGGCAACGGCCACGGCGACAGCGACGGCGGCGTCGGGCTGGACACCAACGCGATGCATCCCGGTATCGATCTTGAGGTGCACGGGGTAGCGGGTCTGGCTGGCCCGGCGCACCGCCGCAGCCAACGCCTCTACAGCGGTCGTGCTGTAGACCGTCGGGGTCAGGGAGTGGGCCACCACTGCGTCGAGTTGCTCGGGGGGCTGCTCGCTGAGCACCAACACCGGCGCCACGATGCCAGCTGCGCGCAGTTCGACGCCTTCCTCAACCAATGCCACACACAGCCCCTGTGCGCCTGCGGCCAGCGCAGCACGCGCAACGGGAACAGCGCCATGGCCGTACCCGTCGGCCTTCACCACTGCCCACACCGCAGCTGGTGCAACGAGGTCGCCGATGAGCCCGACATTGTGTGCCAACGCATCGAGATCGATCTCGGCTCTGGCCCATCTCATCCGAGGGTCTCCAACACCTGTGGGATGAGCGCCAGCAAGTCGCCGGCGAGCAGGCCACGCCGGGGCCCGAGCCGACCGGCGCGACCATGGATCCACGCCCCCGCCGCAGCGGCTTCGAAGGCCTCGACGCCCTGGGCCAACAGTGCCCCGATGATGCCAGCCAACACGTCGCCCGTACCGGCCGTCGCCAGCCGGTCGTCGCCCGTGGTGATCATCAGCACCCGACCATCGGGATGCGCCACCACCGTGGCCGGTCCCTTCAACAACACCACAACGCCCAACTCGAAGGCCAACAGACGTACATCCATGACCCGATCGGCGCCCACTTTCGCGCCGGCCAGAAGGGCAAACTCACCGTCGTGGGGAGTGAGGACGGTGGCGACCACACGGTCGCGCAACACGTGTGCGGCACCATGCTGGCTCCATGCCAGGGCAAACAACCCGTCACCATCGACCACGGTCGGGATCGGCGAATGGCGCACCACCTCGCGTATCGATGCAACCGTTGCATCGTCACGACCGAGGCCCGGTCCAATGACCAACGATTGGAACCGATCCAGGCTTGCGGTTGCCTCGTTGGCCCATCCGGCGCCGGGCAACAGGCGCTGCACGTACTCATGATCGCCGCTGGCAGCCAGCGCACCGGGTACGGACAGATGCACCATCCCCGCCCCGCTGCGTTGGGCCGCAGTGGCAGCGAGATGGGCGGCGCCGGTCATGCCCGGGCTGCCAGCGATCACCCGGCTGGATGCCCGCCATTTGTGTGCGTCGCTGTCACGCGGCTGCCACCACTGCGCAACATCGGCCTGCTGCACCAGATGCACGCGCACGTGTTCGCACGACAGCCCGATGTCGGCCACCTCGACGGATCCCGCCAGACCAGCGCCGGGCGGGAACAACAGGCCCGGCTTCAAGGCCGCAAACGTCACGGTGTGGTCGGCGCGCATCACGCCGGCACCGGCCGCTCCGGTCAGCCCGTCGACACCCGAGGGGATGTCCACGGCAAGCACTTGGGCACCTCCCGGATCGGGGGCCTGCCACAATCCGTGAAAGCCGGTACCGAAGGCGGCGTCGATCACCAGATCGCACTCGGGTAGCACTGGCGGGCAATCGGCCACGCCGAAAACACGCACCTGCACACCTCGTGCCGCAAGGCGCCGGGCAGCGACCCGGCCGTCAGCGCCGTTGTTGCCAGGGCCGGCAATGACCACGACGCGACGGCCATAGGTACCGCCCAGCATGCGAACGGCCGCCCAGGCCACGGCTGAACCGGCACGCTCGATCAGCATGGTCACCGGAAGGTCAGCCGATGCTGCGGCATCGATGTCGCGCATCTCCTCGGGTGTCACGATCGGGAGCATGCGCGCCAGCGTAGCTATCTAGGCAGTCGCAAGCGATCGGGCCGCGTCAGCTCGCCCGTTCTGGTACTACTCGGCCACCACATAGGCAATGGCGACAACATCGGTGTGCGTCAACGACACATGCCAGCGGGTGACACCGGCAGCGACGGCCAACTCGGCGGCTCTACCGGTGACACGCAGCGCTGGGGCACCCGAGTCGGCACGCGTCACCCAGACCTCGTGGAACCCAAAGGCGCCCAGTCCCACGCCCAGGGCCTTCATCACCGCTTCACGTGCAGCGAAGCGCACGGCGAGGGACGGCACCGGGTCGGCTTGGGGAGCCACATAGGCCAGTTCCTCGTCCGTGAACAGTCGCTCGCGCATGGACGGCGTGCGCTGCAACGACCGGCGGAAGCGCTCGATCTCGACAGCGTCGACCCCAATGCCGATCATGCTCAGCTACGCCAGCGGTTGGCGACTTCGCTGATCGGAAGAATCAGCAGGTCGGCAACGGGAACGAGGCCGAGGTTGTCATCGCGGAAGCTGCCCTCGGTCTCGACCACCCAGTCCACAAGGCGGTTGTACCGACGGTCGTAACCCTGCAGCACGCGACGCATTGTGGCGGCCGGGAGGTGGTCGTGGAACCGCACGTGCAACAGCGTGATGCCCGTGGTGTGGTTGCCCTTCACCTCGGGCACGAAGATGACGGTACGCCCGTCGGAGCGGCCCCGGGCCACGAGCACCTCGTGCTCGGCTGCCACCCGACGCTTGGTGCCGACCAGGGTGTTGTTGCGTTCGACGCGCGAGGTCACGCTGCGCGACAGCCCACCGCGATCCACGATGCTGATCGTCGCGTCGCCAACATCGGGGTCGCCGTCGATGCTGTAACGGGTGAAGCCGACGACCTCGGCGACAGCGGGATCGAGATCGGCAAGCACGCTCAAGGTGCGGTACGAGAGGTGGTCCCGGCCGACCCCGAGCGACAGCACCGCCTGCACCAACTGGCGGTCGAGCACACCCTCGTCGTTGCGGCTGATACCCACCGTGACGGTCTTGGCCTGATGTTTGATGGCGTCAATCGGGCGGGTGAGTTCCTCGATGGCCTTGGTGAGCGCTGCCGTGAGATCGTCAATGAGCACACTGGGTGTACCGATCTTGCCGGTGTCGGCCTGATACGACTCCAACGGAGTGGGGCTGAGCGCGTCGCGCAACATGGACACCACCCGGACAGCTGTCGAGGCCTCCATCTGGCCGTCGTACACACCGGTGGCGAGCGCTGCAAAGAAGCGGTCAGCGATGGGGCTCAGTTGGCTGCGCACCAGACGCACGACCTCATCGCCCACGTCAGAGGTGGCGACGGCGCGCTCGATGACCTCACGCGCCTCGCGGAGCGGTCGGGCGGATGCATCGATGGCCAGTGCTGCCTCGTAACCGAACAGGTGGCCGACCATCGCCGACAGGATGAACGCCAGGGCTGTGTCGACGGCGGGGACGCCCACCACATGGGCGGCGGCGCTGAACCGGTTGTCACCAGCGGTCGCAATCACGATGGGCAGCGCCTTGTGGGCGCGGAAGATGGCGACTTCCTTGGCCACATCGTCGGCGGTTCCTCCGACCAGACCAGCTGCGCACACCAGCACCAACGGCTCGCACGACAGGTCGATGTGCTTTTTGTCCTCGGTGATATCGCAGGCGATGCTCTTGTAGCACAGCTCGCTCAGCTTGATGCGTACCTCTTGGGCAGCCACGGCGTTGGGGCCGCTGCCAACCACGGTCCAGTAGCGCCGTTGCGGGGCGAAGCGGCGGGCGGCGTCGGCGATGTGTTCGCGCAGGCCCAACACGGTGCGCATCGCCGCCGGGATCTCGCGCATGGACGACAGCAGTTGATGGCGCCGTTGGGCGGAACCCAGCCCTGCGGCCTCGCTGATGGCACATGCCAGCAGCGTTCCCGCCGCGACCTGCGCATAGAAGGCCTTCGTCGATGCGACGCTCATCTCGACGTCGCGACCATCCGATGTGTACAGCACGCCGTCGGCTTTGTCGGTGAGATCGCTGTTGCGGCGGTTCACGATGCCAATGACTGCAGCGCCTCGACCGCGCACCAGATCGACCGTGCGGTTGGTATCGGTGGTGGTGCCACTCTGGCTGACGGCCACGACCAGCGTGTCGCTCATGTCGAGCCGCATCGCGAAGCCGCTCAGCTCGGTGGCCACGATGGGGTCCACGTCGAGACGGCCCTCGGACAACGTGTCCAGCATTGCAGCCATGCTGCGACCGGCGATGGCTGCCGTGCCCTGGCCGATGACCAGCACCTTGCGGATCGCTCCGCTGGCCAGGCCCTCGGCGATGGACGGGGGCAGCGAACGATCACCGACCACGGCGCGCAGCACGCCACCGGTCTCGATGATCTTGCCGCGCAGGGTCTTGCGGAAGCTCTCGGGCGCCTCGCTGATCTCTTTCAACAAAAAGTGCGGCGACGGGCCACGGTCGATGTCGCGGGTGGTGACCTCGGCGGTCACGACCTCGCGCTCGGCCAACGGCAGGTCGGTTCCGTCGTATGACATGCGGCGGATGCCGGCGAGCTCGCCGGCATGCGCTGACGACAGTACGAACACCTGCCCGCGGCTGGTCGGCTGGTCGGCATGCGCTGGGGCCTCGCCGTCCACGCGCACGAACTGGCTCGTCTCCTCCACCACGCCATAGGGCTCGCTGGCGACGATGAAGGCGTCCTCGGCCAAGCCGACGTACAGCCCCTGCCCGCTCCCGCGGAGTGCAAGCAACAGCTCGTCGGGATGCTCGGCGCAGGCAGCACCGATGGCGACGCTGCCCTCGAAACTCGCCACGGTGCGACGAAACGCCTCGGCCAGGTCACCGCCGGTCTCGGCCGACATGCGCGACACGAGCGCAGGGATGACCTTGGCATCGGTGGTGATGGGTCCGGGGATACGCAGGTTGTGCTCGATCTTCAGATCTGCGTGGTTGTCGACGTCTCCATTCAGCGCAGCCACCAGATACGGACCGTTCTCGTAGCCGGACTCGACCTCCTCGCTGTTCAGCGGATGGCAGTTCGGTTCGCTGATGATGCCCACGCTCGCCCAGCGGGTATGACCGAGCAGGCTCAGCCGGGCGTTGGGGGCGGAGAGGGCAAGACGCAACAGGTCATCAGCGGCAATGGCCGCACGAAGGGCACGGGTGTTGTCGCCGAGCTCGCCGATCTCGGCAGCGGCTTTGTACACGAAGCTGAGACAGCGCCCGGCGACGCGCACCGAACCATCGGTGAACAACGAGTTGTCGTTGCGCCCCGACAACAGCGACCGCACGGCCGCGTCGTCTGCGGACAGGGCATGGTCCCAGACATACAGGTGCACCCCGGCGGAATCGCGCCCGCGCACCTCGAGGCGGTCAAGCGCCGACAGGGCCTGCTGCACGGTGAAGTAACCGGCAACCGCGGCGGGGCCGGCATCGCGGCCAGCGAGCTCGTGCACGGCCCGCGCTGCCCGCAAACGGTCGTGGCGGATGGAGAACACCGAATCACGCAGGGCCCCGAGTGCGGCACCGGCGGCCTCCACGTGGTCAGGTGCCAGCCCAACGCTGGCCTCCAGATCCTGTTCGGCGCCCACGAGTATGGCCTCGATCTGGTCGATCCGTGCGGTCACACCGGCCACCAACTCGTGGCGGCCGACCAGGGCCTGGATACCGGCCGCACCGCGCAGCAGCCGATCAGCTACCGCAAGTGCTCCAGCGACGGCTTCAACAGCAGGGGCCTGAGCAAGCGCATGGTCAAGCGCGGCCAGGATCTCGGCGGGAGCGGGGATCTGGCGCGTCGTCGGTCGGCTGAGTATGGCAATGATCCCGCACATGCGCGCAAGGCTAGCG
>WLMZ01000089.1 GCA_009726095.1 Actinomycetota bacterium | reverse complement strand
CAACCGAGCCAGCGCCCATCGGTAACTGCTTGTGGTCCGAGGGTGTGACCCGCGCTGTCAACAACACGCAGTACCCCGATGCCGATGCCACCTATTGGTTCACGTCGTACACGCTGCCCGTCGGCGCGACCGTGCACCTGTCCGGCGAGTTCGCCCACGCCCGATACGAGTCGTTCAACAGCTACAGCTCCGATGCCGCCACAGACCAGATCGGCATCCCGGCCGACGTGTTGACCGATGCACGCATCGCCGCTGCGCCAGGTTCGGACAACCCGTTCGTCGAGGGGGCCCGGCGCGACACGACGCACCGTAGTTTCGAGGTCCTGCTGACCGCAGCTGGCGCCCCGCAGGATGGATCCCGCGCCCCGAACGTGCTGTACACGCTGCCAGCGGGCTCGCCGCCGCCGTCGGCGCCGGTGCTGCAGCAGGTCATCCTGCGCGTCTACGTGCCCGACCGGGGTCGCAACGCTGCCGGGGGTGTGGATCTGCCGGCGGTCTCGGTGGCGTTGGCCGATGGAAGCGTGCTGAGCGGTGATGCGGCGTGCGCAGCGCTACAGGCGACGCCTGCGCTGGTTGCCAGCGGCAAGGGGCGCCTGGATGTTGAGACGTATCGCCAGCTCGTCGTCCTCGGCGATCCGGTCACGCACCCCGCTTTCGATCCCCTGCGGTGGCAGCGGTTCTTCAATGCCCGGTTCAACGTGCTGGCCGCGTTCTGGTCGGGGACCGCGATGGAGCCCCAGATTGCATCGCTCGATGCGGCGCCACGCAAGGGGTTCTTCGGCAACCTCGACGCCGACTACGGCATTGCTTCGGTCAACCGCCACTTCGGTCCGGACACCAACGGACACAACGTCCTGGTCGTGCGCGGTCGGGCGCCCGCAACACCGCACACCTCGAACGGCGAAACCGTGATGGGTGGGGGACAGGTGCGCTATTGGTCGATCTGCCAGAACGAGAGCCCGGTCACCACACGGGTGTCTGATTGCCTGTACGACGAACAGATCCCCGTGGCCTCCGACGGCACCTACACCATCGTCATCAGCCTGCCTGGCGACCGCCCCGCCAACGCCACAGCGTCGTGCGGCGTTGCCTGGATGGACTGGGGCGCAGGCGATGGAGTGGATCGCCCCGAGGCCGGCACGCTGATCGTGCGGCACATGCTGGCCGCTGCGGACTTCGCCACCACCTGGGCCAGGGTCGCGGTTCTCGGGAGCGAGGCGGCGGTTCTGGGCGACTATCTCCCGCAGGGGCAGTATCTCGACCGCGCCGGCTTCGAGCAGCGCGGCTGCCCGGCCGCTGGCTGAGGATCGTTCAGCCGGGGCACTGGCTGGGGTCGTGTGGGGTCAGCCGGTACATCTCGCCGCGTGAGACCGACTGCACCAGCGTGACATCGATGATCTTGATCAGGTCTGGTCGGCGCACGGCCGGGCCGTCGCCCTGGACGAACCACGCCAGGTAGGTGTCAGGGCGACATGCATACTTCAGGGTGTCGGATGGGCTCAGCGGGTAGTTGCTGTTGCCGGCGCGTGGCCGGACGAACGCGAACAACGTGGGTTCGCGGTGCGTCTGCCACCACACCCGTTGCGGGCTGTTGGTCAAGACATTCGCATCGGCGGGCAACGCTTCGATCAGTTCGTACAGTTCGGTCGAGAACATCGTGCGCGATCCCGCTCCGACCGCCACGATGTCGGGTGTATCGCCGGCCATCACCGCGCCCTCGAACGCCCACCAACTGGCTGTGGCGACCCCAACCACCAGCGCCACCTGCCGGTAGGGCAGCCGATCGAACGCGACTGCGAGGGTGTAGATGATGGGGATCAGTAGCGGCGACATCACACGGAAGTCAATGTCGCTGGCGGTCATTCGTCGGGCGACCACCGGGATGAGCACCGAGGTGAGCGCAAACACGATCATGGCCACATCGACGGCTCCCCGTGCGCCCGAGGCGAGCGTTGCCGCAGCGGCAACTGCGGCGAACGTCAGCAGCGCCAAGATGATCGCGCCGGCCCATAGCTGTTGGTCGGCGGTGGAGTGATAGCCGAGCACCAGTTCGCCCGTGGACGTGGCAGCCCTGTGGAACAGTTCCTGTACTGACTCGGCCGACCCGCCGGAGAATCGGGGGCCCAATGCCTCGCCCGTCTCGATGAGGTTGCGTACCACCCACACAGCGCAGGTTGTTGCAGATGCACCGAGGTAGATGGCGAGCAACCGCAAGCGCTGGCGGCGATCGAGCGCCACTGTGGTCATCACCACGACGGCGGCACCGGTGATGACCAAGCCGATCCCCGCATATCGGGTGAGGAAACCGAGCCCGCACAGCACGCCGCCGACCGCAGCGCGGCGGTTGGTCAGCGGCCGTCTCGTCAAGACGGTGAGAGCGGTGAGGACGACGACGATGTACGGGGTCTCGCTCCAGACCGTGGCGCCGACCCGCACGAAACCCTGGCTCACCCCGAACATCGCTGCAGCGGCCACGGCGACCCATGGTCGCACGCGACGCGTCAGCACCACGTACATCAGCCATGTCGCTGCGGCCACGCCGACCACGCAGACCAGGCGCGCCCACACCAGACTGCGCCCACCGGCCGCAAGCACCATCGGGAACACCGGGCCGAAGACCGTCAGCGGTTGCCCGGTGAACTCCGTGAAACCGCGGCCGGCGCGCAGGTGCGCTGCAGTGGACAGATAGCTGATTGAGTCGGGCGACAGTACGGGGTCGCGTCTTGTTGCATAGACGATGAGGGCTCCGCTCAGCAGCGACACACCGAGCGCCGCAGGACGGCGGAGGCCGAGTTCCATGATCAGCCGATGAGGCGCAGCGCCGTGGCCTTTGCCCACTGGTAGTCGGCCTTGCCGACCGGCGTGCGCTGGATCTCGTCGACGAACAGCACGGTTCGCGGCGCCTTGTAGTCGGCCAGTTCGGTGCGGCAGTGCGCCTTCACGTCGGCATCCGTCAGCTCGGAACCGGGCCGAACCTGCACGATTGCGGTCACCTGCTCGCCCCAGCGTTCGTTGGGTGTGCCCACAACCACGGCATCGAACACCGCTGGGTGCTTCTTGAGGACGGCTTCCACTTCTTCCGGGTAGATCTTCTCGCCGCCCGAGTTGATGCTGACCGAGCCGCGGCCGAGCAGGCTGATGGTGCCGTCGTCCTCGATGCGGGCGAAATCGCCGGGGATCACCCAGCGTTTGCCGCCATAGGTGGGGAAGGTGGCGGCCGTCTTCTCGGGGTCCTTGTAGTACCCGAGCGGGATGTGGCCGGTGCGGGCCAACTTGCCGGTGACACCGGCAGCGCATGGCTCGCCGGCCTCCGACAAGACCGTGGTGTGCGGGCCCATCATGAAGCGCGGTGCGCCGAAGCCCTCGCCGGCGTCAACCTTTGCGCCGGTGGCGCCGGTCTCAGATGCCCCGAAGCTGTCCATGATCACGGCCGTGGGCAGTGCCGCCGTGAGCTGCTGGCGTACTGCAGCCGACAGCGGCGCGCCGCCGTTGCCGAAGGCGAACAGCGACGACAGGTCGTATGTGCCAGGAGGTGCCCCAGCGATTGCCTCGGCCAGTGGGCGGGCCATGGCGTCGCCGATGGTGTTGACACTGTTGACGTGCTCGCGCTCGATGATGCGCAGCACTGCATCGGCATCGAAACCGCGTTCGCAGTACAGCACGATGGTGCCCCCGACGAAGATGCAGTTGCCCAGCATCCACTGCGCGCCACCGTGCATCATCGGCCCGATGGCCATCATCGTCATCGCAGATGCCGTGGCAGCGATCTCGGGCCCGAGGTCTTCGGGGCGGTCGAGCGGCTTGTTGTAGCGAGCACTGTTCATGGTTGCGAAGAACGCGTCCTCGTGGCGCCACATCACACCCTTTGGCATGCCGGTGGTGCCGCCGGTGTAGAGCACGTAGAGGTCGTCGTTCGAGCGGCCAAGGTTGGGGCGTTCGGGCGAAGCTGCTGCCAACGCTGCCTCGTACGCCGGGCCGATCTCCAGCACCAGGCGCACGTCGGGCAGATCGGCGAGTACGGCATCGAGGCGCGATCGGAATTGGGGCTCGACGATCACCGCCACACAGTCGGCGTTGTCGTAGAGGTAGCGCAGTTCGGCTTCGACGTAGCGGTAGTTCACGTTGATCGGCACGGCGCTGATCTTGAAGCAGGCAAAGAACGCCTCGACCCATTCGGCGCAGTTCATCGCGTGGATGGCCACATGGTCGCCCTTGTTCACGCCGCTGGCATGCAGGTGGTTGGCCAGACGACTGGCGCGCTCGTCGAGTTCGCGGTACGTGCGCCGCTGTAGCCCTGCCACGACAGCGGTGCGATCGGGTACCGCATCGGCGACCACCTCGAACAGGTCGGCGAGGTTGTAGGTGCGGCTCATGCTGGCGATCCGGTGTAACCATCAAGCATGTCGACGAATCCGTACTGGTCGTGGGGCCCGATGATCATCGTCTCGTACAGGCCGTAACCCACGTGCGTGCCGCGCTCGTCGGTGTAGGTAAAACGTGCTCCGGCGTCGACGATGCCGAACAGGCGCGACTGACCCTCGGGCGTGTTGGTATCGAGATGGAAGTGCTGGGTCACGGGATCGGCGCCCTGCCACATGCCATGACGCCAATCGGCGTCGTAGCCGTATCCGGTGCCAATGCCGATGTGGATCGGGATGAGCGGTTCGGCGGTGATATCGATGGTGCGGCCGTCGTCGGCATCCATGTACAGATGAGCCCCGGTGCTGAACCGGGTGCCGGGGGTGAACTCCATGGCGTGGCGAGGATGGTGGAAGAAGTCAGGCTCACGCCCAGTTTCTGTGGGCCAGAGGCGTACCGCTTCTTCGAGCACGCGGCTGCCGTCCTGGCGTTCCTGCATCATGATCACGATCGAGTGATCATCGAAACGGATCGGGGCGTAGACCCAGAACCAACTGAACGGCTTCTTCGACCGGATGCCCTGCGGTTCGCTCTCGCCGATCGGGCGAATGCCCCACGAACGGTCGCGTGAGCCCCACCATGTGGCCTCGGTGAGGGTGAACTCCTTGCCGTCGACCGTGAGCGTGCCGTCCCAGCCACCCAACTGCGCCAGCCGGGTGGTGTCGAAGATGGCGCGACCGTTTTCGCGGATGTAGTGGCGTGGCTCCTCGAAGGGGGCGTGGGCGCCGGTCCAGGTGGCATTGATGGTGATGCCCCACTCGTTGGGCGCGCAGACGACGCGCAGTCGTTTCAGGCCTTCGAGCACCTCTACGCTGAGCGGGCCGACGCTGGGGTGCAGTCGATCAGCGCCCTCGAGCTCGCGCGATGAGCGCACCACGTTGTACTGGCCTTCGTGCATGACCGCGAGGAACGAGTCCATCACGCCGAGGTTGGGGTACACGCCCAGCCCGAGGATGAACATGCACTCGCCGTGCTTGTCGAACCCGTTGAAGTAGTAGCGGTCGTAGAAGTTGCGGTCGCTGGTACCCACCTGCTGCATGGGCTCGGGCAACTGGTGGATGGGGTAGTCGTCGAGGTTGGTGAGCATGGGGGTCTTTCGGATCGTTCAGGTGAGGGACGGTCAGATGGTTACGAGCAGCGGCGCGACGTCGGTGGCGAAGGCGGCCATCTGATCGCAGAGTTCGTCGCAGCTGCGCGACTTGAACCGCACCTGCAGTTGGTTCACCCCGGCCGGTGTGCCAGCGAGGATCTGCTCGGCGATGGCGGTGGGTGATCCGCTGATGGTGCCCTCGCCGATGTCCCACGACGCGCTGCCGATGTGTAAGAAGGGTGTGATGTGGCCGATCATCATCGGCGTGTCGGAGCGACCAGCGACCTCGCGGCCGGCCTGCAATGCCGCCACCATCTCGGCGGTGGCAGGGCCCTGGGGCAGCCAACCATCGCCGAACCGGGCAGCGCGCTTGATGGCCGGGGCGCTGGAACCTGCAACCCAGATCGGAGGGCGGGGACTCTGCACCGGACGGGGTCGTGACCCGAAGCCATCGACGAACTCGCTCTCGAGCGCAGCGGCGAGCACAGGGATGGCGTCGTCCAAGACCTTGCCTCGGCGAGAGAAATCGACGCCGAGTTGTTCGAACTCTGCCTGCACATGTCCGGCACCCACGCCGATCAGCGCGCGTCCGCCGGAGAGGTAGTCGAGGTTGGCGAACTGCTTGGCTGCCATCAGCGGATGACGGTACGGCAGGACATACACATGGGTCAGCAACCCGACACGGGTGGTGTGTGCGGCCAACCACGACAGCGTGCTGATGGGTTCTGCCCAATGGGTGCCCATGCCGCCCACCACCGATTCCGGCAGCGCCACATGGTCGCACACGCCCACATAGAAGAACCCGTGATGATCGGCGGTCTGGGCGATGCGCGCCATCTCGGCCGGTCCGGCCGCGCGCTCCCATTCGGATACGAAGTAGTTGCTCTGCGCTTGGATCGGCAGTTGCATGCCGAACACCCGCGCCCCCTGCGGGATCTCAATCATTCGGCCACCGTAGCGCACGACACCGGGAATCTGACGCCCCGTCAGATCGTGGTGATGGCGATTGCATCAGCCGACGTCGTGCCAGGCCGACAGGCGTTGGGCGCTGTCATCGCCGGGAAGGGGCAACTGGCAGATGACGCGTAGGTGCGGCCACTCCGAAGGGATCAGCTGCTGATATTCGAAGGTCAGCTCACCGGCGCGTGGGTGCCGGTATCGACGCAACCGCGTCTGGAATCCGGCCACGTCATGATGCGGCCACCACGCAGCAAACTCGGGGCTGCGGGCGAACAGCTGCTCGACGAGTTCGGCCACAGCGGGGTCGTCCCTCAAGAGCGTGGTGCCGGCACGGAATTCGGCCAACGTGCTGCGCGCCCGGTCCTCCCAATCCACGATCAGGGCCCGCGCCGTGGGCTCGCAGAACATGACCCACAGCAGGTTCTGCTCGGCCTGGGGGAGGTTCTTGAGCATCGGATAGAGCTTGTCCTGGGCGTCGTTGCAGGCCACGTACTCCCAGCGCGGTCCGAGCACGTAGGCAGGCGATGGGTCCATCGAGGCGATCAGGCGGATGATCGCATTGGGGGCCTCCACCGTGCGGTCCATCGGCCCGGGTGCGTCGCCGCTGGCCAGGGCCAGCAGGTGCGCTCTGCCGGCATCGTCCAGGCGGAGGGTGCGCGCCAGCGCCAGCAGCACATCACGAGATGCGTTGATGCGCCGGCCCTGTTCGAGCCATGTGTACCAGGTGAGCGACACCCCGGCGAGCAGTGCCACCTCCTCGCGGCGCAGCCCCGGTGTGCGCCGGTGGGTGCCGCTGGGGAGACCGACATCGGCCGGGGGAAGTGCTTCGCGGCGCGACCGCAGGAACTCACCCAGTTCAGCGCGACGATCCATGTCGCCTATTCCATCAGATCGAGGTGATCAGATCGGCACGGTTTCGTTGTCGGCGGGCACGTAGTTGTGGCAGGGCTGGCCGCGCAACGCCCCGCACGGGGCGAACTTGCCCGGCACGGTGATGCCCGGAATCACCGGCAGCACGATGGCCGATGGGTGTGCGGCATCGTGGGCGATGGTGACGGTCTCACCCTTGCTGATGGTCTCGAACTCCCAAACGGCTCGGCTGTTCCCAGGTGCGTCGATGGTGATGCGGATCTGGCTGCCGGCGCGGAACGCATAGGCGAACGGGAAGATCTCGACGCGTACGGGTGTGAACTCGCCCGCTGGCAATGGTGCGGCGTCGGCCTTGGCATGGGTCTGCACCGGCAGCACATCGGTGCTGGCCGCTGTGTCGAGCGCGCGGTGCGACGCGCGCAACCAACCGGTCTGGATGTAGGTCTCGGTGCCGTCGGGGCGCACCTCGGTGATGGTCACCTCCAGATCGGTGTCGGCGGCGGATGATTGAATCCACAGGTCCACCGAGCCGGTACCGACCACGACGGTGTCCTGCTTCAACGGAGGGGTCGCGTAGGCGACGCCGGTGCCCGAGGGCATGGAGCGCCAGTCGTAGACCACGTCTGCGCCCCACACGTTGCTGCTGCGGCCACCCGGATAGAACGCCTTGGGCAGCGCCGTGGGGTCGGCCTTGTACGAGTCGGCTGTACCGGTGGTCTGCTTGTCGGCGGCCAGAAGCCCCTTGTTGCCGAGGTACCAGGTGGTGGATTTCGCCGTGGGGATCGGCCACGAGGGGAAGCTCTCGATCCAGCGCGGCAGCGGGCCACTGGGAACGGTCTGATCCGAGGCGCCTTCTTCGAACAGCACGCGCACGGCGGGTTCGGCCTCGAACGCAGCGAGCGACTGCTCATATGTCTTTCCGGCGAAACGATCAGCCGGTGCCGCCGGGGCAACGGTGTGGTAGATCGACGGCACGAGGATCGGCAGGATCGCGCCGAGCCCGGCCAGGGTCGGCGTCTTCTTGGCAACGTAGAGCGAATAGAACTCCGCCATGCGGGCCAAGGTGGTGGGGCTGAGCGACTCGGTGTGCAGGCCGTTGGCGAGGTCGACGAACAGGTGCTTGGTGCCCGTGAAGTTCTTGATCATGTCGGGGAAGTGAGCGCCCGTTTGCTCGTCCTGCCATGCGCCGGCCAGGAACACGGGAACGGTGATCTTGTTCACGAAGGTGGCCGGTGCGTACGGATCGGCGACGGGCGGATCGTAGAACTCGTTCTGCCGTGCCAGCGCCACGGCGTCGGGGTTCTGCAGACGCAGCTTCTGGTTGGCGGCACACACGGTGTCGCCACCGTCGGCGCGCTCTTTGGTCCACCCCTGGCCGTACATCTTGGCGGCATCGAATCGCTCCTGCAGGAACGGAGCAGCAAAGCCGGTGTTGAGGATGCCGCCCGGATAGCCGGTGGCGCGATAGGAGTCATCGAGCACGCTCAACGGGGCGATGGCCTCGAGGCTCGGTGGGTTGGTGGACGCCACGAACAGCTGTGAGATACCCGGGTACGAGATGCCACCCATCGCCACCTGGTGATCCATCACCCACGGTTGTGCAGCCACGGCCTCGATGGCGTCGTAGCCGTCCACGATCTGGGGACGTTCGAAGAATTGGTACGAGCCGCCGCTGCAGCCGCTCCCGCGCATGTTCACGCCGGCGTAGGCGTAACCGAGGGCATTGAACAGCAGGCCGAACGTGGTGTTGCCTGGGTTGCTGGGGTCGTAGCCCGAGTACTCGACCACCGTTGGGTACGGGCCCTTGTCGGCCGGGCCGGGCAGCATCACGTTCACGCTGAGCGTGGTGCCGTCGCGGGTGGTGAGGTAGCCGAAACCGCCGGCAGGCAGCTTCTGGTCGGTGTAGAACGATGCGGGTGGAACCTTCGATTCATCGAAGACCTCGGCCGGGGCGCTGGCCATGGCGCTCGCTCCGGTGGTGCGCACCGTGTACGTGCCCGCCTTCATCAGGCGCAGCAGGAACGAACCCTGTGCGTCGGCTTCGCCCGCGCCGGCCACGGTGCCGTCAGCACCGACGACCTCCAATTCGTCGCCCGGCGTGGCATCGAGCACCGCCAGTTGGTTCATGCCCGGCTGCACAACGAACGTAGCCAACGGCAGGGCAACGGTGGTCGTGGTGGCGGCCGCCGTGGTGGTGGCAGCGGTGGAACCGGAGGCATCGCCACCGCTTCCGCTGGAACACGAGGCGGCAAGAAGGGCCAGCGCCACGGACGCGGCAACGACGGATGTAGATCTACGCATGAGGGCATTGTGGCATGAGCGCGCGCAGAACGGCACCAGTGTGCACCGAATCAGCACCTCATCAGGTGGACGGATCGGGCAGACTGGGCGGGTGCCCGATCTCGATCTCATGTTGGCCGATCTCGCAACGCTGGTGAACGTGGAGTCGCCCTCGCGCGATCTCGATGCGCTGGCCCGTTCGGCCGGCGCCCTGGCTGCGCTGATGGAGCAACGCCTGGGTGGCACTGTCTCCGTCATCGATTCTGCGGTCGGGCCGCACGTGCACTGGTCGGGCGGTGGCGCGCCGAAGGTGTTGGTGCTCGGGCACCACGACACGGTCTTCCCCATTGGTTCCCTGGCGGCGCGTCCGTTCACGGTGGCCGACGGCCGGGCCACCGGCCCAGGGGTGTTCGACATGAAGGCCGGCATCGTGCAGGCCATCCACGGCCTTGCCGAACTGGATGATCTCAGCGGCGTCGAGATCATCTTCTCCGCCGATGAGGAGACCGGGTCGCGCAACTCGCGTGCGTTCATCGAGGAGCGGGCACTCGCCTGCGGTGCGGCGCTGGTGCTCGAACCGAGCGCCGATGGCGGAGCGCTGAAGATCGCGCGCAAGGGCACGGGCACCTTCGAGCTGCTGGTGCACGGCCGCGCGGCGCATGCCGGACTCGAGCCCGAGAAGGGCATCAACGCCGTCGTCGAGGCAGCGCATCAGATCCTCGAGGTCACCACCTTCGCCGACACCACCACCGGCACCACCGTCACACCGACGATGGCCAGTGCCGGCACCGCCGACAACGTGGTGCCTGCACTGGCGACCATCACCATTGATGTGCGCGTCGAGGCGGCGGGCGAGAAGGAACGCATCGAAGCCGCCATGGCCGGCCTACAACCGCACCTCGCCGACTCGCGGCTCGAACTGCGCGGCGGTATCAATCGTCCGCCCATGCCGTCATCGGCGAGCGCCTGGCTGTTCCCGCTCGCCGAACAGGTGGCCGCCGATCTCGGCCTGCCCGCCGTGGCCGGCGTAGCCGTTGGCGGTGGCTCCGACGGCAACTTCACCGCGGCGCGTGGGGTGGCAACGCTCGATGGCCTCGGCGCCGTTGGTGGTGGTGCCCACGCCGATCACGAATACGTGGTGGTGGACACCATGCCCGACCGGGCGCGGCTGTTGGCCGGCATCGTTGCCGCCCTGCAGCGTCGGTAGCGCCTACTTGCCGCCTTCGAGCTCCAGCAGTCCGCCCGCGCCGAGGGTGCCGGCGCTGCGGTAGACATCGAGCTTGGCCCGGCTGTCCTCGATATCGAGGTTGCGCATGGTCAATTGGCCGATGCGATCGAGCGGGCCGAACGGTGCATCTTCGACGCGCTCCATGCTGAGGCGCTCGGGAGCGTAGGTGAGGTGCGGTCCGGTGGTGTCCAGAATGGTGTAGTCGTCGCCGCGGCGCAGGCGCAGGGTGACCTCGCCGGTGACGGCCGCGCCGACCCAGCGCAGTAGGGCCTCGCGCAGCATCAGGCTCTGCGGATCGAACCAACGACCTTCGTACAACAGGCGGCCGAGGCGGCGGCCCATGGTGCGGTAGTTCTCCTGCGTGCCCTCGTTGTGGATGCCGGTGACCAGGCGCTCGTAGGCGATGTGCAGCAGGGCCAGGCCGGGTGCCTCGTAGATGCCGCGGCTCTTGGCCTCGATGATGCGGTTCTCGATCTGGTCGCTCATGCCCAGGCCGTGGCGGCCGCCGATGATGTTGGCGGCCAGCACGAGATCGACCTGGCTGGCGAACTCCTCGCCGTTCAGCGCCACGGGCCAGCCCTCGTTGAAGCGGATGGTCACGGTCTCGGCTGCAATGTCGATGTCTTCGCGGTAGTGCGCCACGCCCATGATCGGCTCGACGATGTCCATGCTCGTGCTCAGTTCCTCGAGCAGCTTGGCCTCGTGTGTGGCGCCCCAGATGTTGGCGTCGGTGCTGTACGCCTTCTCCTTGCTGTCCCGGTAGGGCAGCTTGCGCTGGATCAGGAACTCGCTCATCTCAGCGCGCCCACCGAGTTCGTTCACGAACGCTTCGTCGAGCCAGGGCTTGTACACGCGCAGGTTCGGGTTCACCAGCAACCCGTAGCGGTAGAAACGCTCGATGTCATTGCCCTTGTAGGTGCTGCCGTCGCCCCAGATGTCGACGCCGTCGTCCTGCATCGCTCGCACCAGCAGCGTGCCGGTGACGGCGCGGCCCAGTGGCGTGGTGTTGAAGTAGGTCTTGCCGGCGGTGGTGATGTGGAACGCGCCGCACTGCAGGGCCACCAGGCCTTCATGCACCAGCTCGGTCCGGCAGTCGATGATGCGCGCCAGCTCGGCGCCGTACTGCTTGGCGCGATCGGGCACGCCGGGCAGATCGGCTTCGTCCTGCTGGCCGAGATCGGCGGTGTACGCGTAGGGCAGTGCGCCCTTCTCGCGCATCCACGCAACCGCAGCCGATGTGTCCAGACCACCGGAGAAGGCAATGCCGACTCGTTCTCCGACGGGCAATGCGGTGAGCACCTTTGACATAGGTGCCCTACCGTATCGACAGCGCGGCTCGCCTGCGACGCCGGTTGGGCCCGGACGATTTCTTGGTTCTGGCTGCGGCAACGGCTCGTCAATTGTTACTATGGCGGTAGTGGAAATTCCCCCACGAGAAAAGAAGCCCTGATGACATCGTTCGATCTGGATCTCAGTAAGTACAGCCTCGGCTGGAACGACGAGGTGGAGTACGCCTTCAAGTCCGAAAAGGGTCTCAACGACCGCGTCGTGGATCAGATCTCGTGGTGGAAGGGCGAGCCGAAGTGGATGACCGACTTCCGCATGCGCAGCCTGAAGACCTTCGATCGCAAGCCGATGGCCGATTGGTTCGCCATCAACATGCCCGATCTGGACTTCCAGGACATCTTCTATTACCTGCGACCCAAGACCGCCCAGACCGACGATTGGGACGACCTGCCCGAGCAGATGAAGGCCACGTACGAGAAGTTGGGCATTCCTGAAGCCGAGCGCAAGTACCTCGCTGGCGTCACCTCGCAGTTCGACAGCGAGGTCGTGTACCACCGCAACCGGGTGGAACTCGAAGAGCAGGGCATCTTGTTCTGCGACATGGACACAGCGCTGCGCGAGTATCCCGATCTGGTGCGCCAGTACTTCGGCACGGTCATCCCCCCCGGCGACAACAAGTTCTCCGCGCTCAACTCCGCAGTGTGGAGCGGTGGCTCGTTCATCTACATCCCGCCGGGCGTCAACTGCGAGATGCCGTTGCAGGCCTATTTCCGCATCAACGCCGAGAACGCCGGCCAGTTCGAGCGCACGCTCATCATCGCCGACGAAGGCAGCCAGGTGCACTACATCGAGGGTTGCTCGGCCCCGGTGTACACCAACGACTCGCTGCACTCCGCCGTGGTCGAGATCATCGTCAAGCCCAGTGCCCGCGTCACCTACACCACCATCCAGAACTGGTCGCCCAACGTCTACAACCTGGTCACCAAGCGTGCCCGGGTCGAGACCGAGGGCCACATGGAATGGATCGACGGCAACATCGGTAGCCGTCTCACCATGAAGTACCCCAGTGTGTACCTGATGGGCCCGAAGGCCACGGGTGAGGTGCTGTCGGTGGCCTACGCCGGCGCCGGTCAGCATCAAGACGCCGGCGCCAAGATGGTGCACGCCGCACCCGAGACCACCAGCAAGATCGTGTCGAAGAGCATCAGCAAGGAC
Source organism: Actinomycetota bacterium (assembly GCA_009726095.1). GTDB lineage: Bacteria > Actinomycetota > Acidimicrobiia > Acidimicrobiales > Ilumatobacteraceae > WLMZ01. The sequence goes on along the minus strand of WLMZ01000089.1, from coordinate 1,166 downwards.
GGCGGCATCACCACCTACCGCGGCCTGGTGCGCGTCGAAGACGGTGCCTATGGCTGCAAGAGCCATGTGCAGTGCGATGCGCTCATCCTCGACGAGCAGTCCGAGAGCCGCACCTTCCCGTACATGGAGGTGGGCGAGCGCGATGCCCAGATCGGCCATGAGGCAACGGTCTCCAAGATTGCCGACGAGCAGCTGTTCTACCTGATGAGCCGCGGCCTCTCGCAGGAGCAGGCGATGGGCATGGTGGTGAACGGGTTCATCGAGCCGGTCACGCGCACGCTGCCCATGGAGTACGCCGTCGAGTGGAGCCGGCTGATCGAACTGCAGATGGAAGGGTCGGTCGGCTGACCCGTCGCTACGGGTTGGTTTTGGCAGACTACGTTCATGCCCATGCGACAGGAGTGCAAGAACTTCGAGAGTCGCACCTATGCCAACGGTGAGACCGTTCGCAAATGCAACCTCGATCTGGCGCCCGACGCGCCGTGGCGTTGTCCGGAGAATTGTTCGGGCTACGCGCGGCGCCTGGCCGATGTGAACTGGGCGGTGGGCTCGCTGGTCACGCCGCCCACACCGCCCGAACCGCCGGGCCTCGACGACGGCAGTGCGGCTGCAATCCTGGACGAGGCCGAGGATTTCCTCAACGAGATCGGCCGTCAGGTGATGGCCGACATGCGCGCGGGTATCCCTCCGTTGCCCAGCGAACACAGGGGTCTGCGCCGGTTCTTCAAACGGCGTGGGCAGTAGTCGCTGATTCGGCGGCTCTGCGTGGCGTCGCCCGCTAATTTCTCCTACGGAGACAGTAGTATTTATACGTGCATTCGTTGACCCCCGACGTTGTACGCAGCCTGCAGATGGCCGACACCGACGAACGGTTGGCGGCCCTCGAGCGTTTTGCTGTGGCAACGTTCCCCACTGCCCACGAGGAAATCTGGCGCTACAGCCGTATCGGCGAGTTGAACCTCGACGCATATCGGCTCGGCACACTGACGACCACGATCACCGGCGCCGATTCCATCCCCTCGCACGATGCTGCCGATGTGACCGGCACGGTGCTCGATCTGTTCGAGGATCTGAACCGCGCCTTCATGTCGCCGATCTGCCTGCGCATTCCCGCCGGTGTCGTGCATCCCGAACCCATCGTCATCACCCACACCCTGCTGACCGAT
>WLMZ01000088.1 GCA_009726095.1 Actinomycetota bacterium | reverse complement strand
CTTCGCCTATTCGGGCATCGAACTGGCCGACATCAACGAGGGCCTCACCCTGTTGCAGCAGTGGATCGCGAACTCCTGATGGCCCGGATCGTCGTCACCGGCCGCATCCCCCACGAAGCCGTCGCGCTGCTACGCGCCGAGCACGACGTGTGGGCGTGGGATGAATCCACGCCCATCTCGCGCGAGCTCCTGCTGCAGCAGGTGGCCGGCGCCGATGCACTCGTCACGCTGCTCACCGAGAAGGCCGATGCCGAGTTGCTCGATGCAGCGGGCACGCAGCTGCGGGTCGTGGCCAACGTGGCCGTTGGCTACAACAACATCGATGTGCCGGCGTGCCGCGAGCGTGGCGTCGTCGCCACCAACACCCCGGGCGTGCTCACCGATGCAACCGCCGACATCGCGATGGCGCTCATCCTCATGTCCACCCGCCGCCTCGCCCAGGGCGAGCGTGTCATCCGCGAACAGCAGCCGTGGCAGTGGGGCATGTTCTTCATGCTCGGCACCAGCATCCAGGGACGACGACTCGGCGTGGTCGGTATGGGCCAGATCGGCGCCGCCCTCGCCCGCCGGGCCAAGGCGTTCGGGATGAACATCGCCTATTCCAATCGCAACGAGATTGCTCCCGAACTGGCCGACGAACTCGGTTGCGTCCGTTTGGGTCTCGACGAGTTGTTGGCCACCAGCGACGTGGTGTCGCTGCACTGCCCCTACTCGCCGGCGACGCACCATCTCATCGGCACCGCGCAACTGGCAGCGATGCGGCCTGATTCATTCCTCATCAACACCGCCCGCGGACCTGTGGTCGACGAAGCAGCACTGGCCCACGCGCTGCGCCACGGCATCATTGCCGGCGCCGGACTCGACGTGTTCGAGAATGAACCCACTGTGCACGCCGACCTACTCGACCTCGACAACGCCGTCCTGATCCCTCACCTCGGGTCGGCCACCATCGAGACACGCACGGCCATGGCCATGCTCGCAGCCGCCAACGCCCTCGCCGTGCTACGCGGCGACACGGCACCCACACCCATCGCCGGGTAGCTTGCTCACCGTGCTGGTGATTGCCGACGACCTCACCGGCGCAGTAGATGCCGCTGGCGCCTTCGCTGCTGGCGGTCATCACAGCGTGGTGGTCCTTCACCCACAGGACACAACCGGAGACATGTCGAGCGGTGGCGGCGTACTCGTCGTCGACACCGACACCCGGCCGATGACCGGAGCACAGGCGTTCGCCATCACCGCTGGGCTCGTGCACCGGCTGGCACCCGACGAACTCTTCATCAAGATCGACTCCACGCTGCGCGGCCACGTTCGAGCCACCGTCGACGGCGCCTTGTCGGCGCTCGCGGCGGCCGGCGCACCACCCGCCCACGTCGTGGTGTGCCCAGCATTCCCGAGCCAGGGCCGCACCGTGGTCGGCGCCCAGGTCCACATCGGCGGGGTACCGATCAACGCTCCGAGCTTGGCCGATGTATTTGCCGGGCTACCCACGGCAACGCTGCTCGCCATCCCCGATGCGCTCACCGACAACGATCTCGCCACATTTGTTGCATCAGCAACGAGATCCGGGCGCGGCTCAACCCTCTGGGTCGGCTCTGCGGGTCTTGCCCGCCAGCTGGGCATGGCGACCGCATCCGACAATCCCTCGCCGTTGAACGATGCCCACCCGCCCCGCGCCGCTGAACGGGTGCTCGTCGTGGTGGGCTCGCGTCAGGCCCGGACCGCCGAACAGATCGATCACCTCGACCCTGACACTGCGGTCCTCATCATCGATCCCCGCGATCCATCGCTGCGCGATCAGCTCGAACCGGCAGTCATGCAGGCTGATGGTCTGGTGCTCACGGGTGGGGCCACGGCACGTGCGGTGCTCGACATGCTGCAGGTGCGGACACTCGTTGTGCACGGCGAGGTCGAGCCGGGCATCCCCTGGGCCACGGGAAGCGGACGATCCGGCGATATCACCGTGGTCACCAAGGCTGGCGGATTCGGCGACGCGTTCAGCCTGCAAGGCGCTGTGCGTTTCCTCGCCCGGGCATAATTGCACGGTGCAACCGACCGACCGACCCATCATTGCGATCACGATGGGTGATCCGTGCGGAGTCGGCCCCGAGGTGGTGGTCAAGGCCCTTGCCCACCAAGAGGTCGGCCATGCCTGCCGGCCCGTCGTCATCGGCGATGCCCGCCGCCTGGCCACCGCGGCGCAGCGGTGCGGGCTCGCACCCGTGATCAAGGTCATCACCACCATCGGCCAGCTCCCCATGGGCGAGCCGTCGACACCGGCGGTCATCCACGTGATCGACCCCAATGTCGTACCTGCCGATCTGCCTTGGGGCCAGGTGTCGGCAACGGCCGGCCATGCCGCCTACTGCTATATCGAGATCGCGGCACAACTGGCCCTGGCCGGCGACGTGCAGGCCATCTGTACGGCGCCGCTGAACAAAGAGGCCCTCCACGCAGCGGGGCACCGCTTTCCCGGCCACACCGAACTCCTCGCCCACCTCACCGGCACCGACGAGGTCTCGATGATGCTCGAGGCACCGGGCCTGCGCGTGGTCCACGTCACCACCCACCTCGGCATCCTCGACGCGATCGATCGCATCGAGCCGCTGCTGGTTGCCCGCACCATCCGCCGCGCCGACGCCACGCTCCGTCGGGCCGGTATCACCGCTCCCCGTCTTGCCGTGTGTGGCATCAATCCCCATGCCGGCGAGAACGGCCTGTTCGGGCGCGGCGAAGAAGCCAGCAAGATCGAACCCGCCGTTGCCCAGGTGCGCAGTGAAGGTATCGACGCTGTCGGCCCGCTGCCGGCCGACACGCTGTTCTTCCGGGCCCGGCGGGGCGAGTTCGACTGCGTCGTCGCGATGTATCACGATCAGGGCCACGGACCCGTGAAGGTGCTCGGCCTCGAGGCGGGGGTCAACATCACCATCGGACTTCCGGTGGTGCGCACCTCGGTGGATCACGGCACGGCGTTCGACATCGCCGGCACCGGCACGGCCGACGAACGATCAATGCTCGAGGCGCTCAAACAGGCTGTCGCACTGGCGACCCACTGAGCGCCGCAGCACACCGATGCGCTGCACCGATGCGCTGCACCTAGGTGGTGGGCGTTGCAGTAGGCGTTGCAGTGGGCGTTGCAGTGGGCGTTGCAGTGGGGGTCACCGCAGGGGGCGGAGCATCGGGCGAAGCATCGGGTTGGGCGACTGCTGCGGCTTCGTGCCTCCTCGACGCCACGACACCCAGCACTGCGCCGACGACGAGGCCCAGCACCGGCAAGAGAGAGACCAGCGCGCTGTCCAGTGGAATCGCGCCGAACAACACGAGGTCGACGGCCACGAACAGGAACAACAGCACGCCGAGTACGGCAGTGGCAATCACACGTCCGACCTTCATCACACAACCCTCCCGGTCGTTGTCCTGATCGATCGCCGGAACAGCGGCCGCATCATGGCAATGAACCCAACCCCGGTGATCGCTGTCAGCGCGAAACTGATCGGCGCCACCGGCGAGTCGAACAGGCCACCCTCGATCTTGACCTTGACGGTGCCGTCGCAGGTGGTGGTGGGCTCAGTATGCGATCCCGTCACCGTGAAGGTCACCCCGGCGGGGACCAGCGTCGGCAGCGCATAGTCGTGTGCGCCAGAGTTCGTCACGCGCTCACTCGCGCCATCCCACGAATCAATCGTGAACTCACCGAACGGCGGCGGCAACTTCACCTGCACACTGCCGCTGTAGGGCCGTGATGTTGCTGGCACGTCAACCGATCCGGTCCAATTGACGGTGTCCTCACGGGGGATCACCACCGTGGAGGAACCCACCTTGCCGGCATCGACCGTGAACGATCCACCCGATTTCGTGCCGGCGACAAACGTACCCGAGGCCGTACATGCACCCGTGAGGTCTGCGGCTGCCGGGCGAACTGGCGCCAACAGCGTTGCAGCACCGAGGAACAGACCGGCACCCACCCATCTGCGAATTGACATCGGCCCTTCTTTCTCGAGCACAACCCCTGATGCCTCGATGGTACGAGCACCCCCCATCCGGCCGATAGAGCCGAAAGTCACGCCCTGTACGCTTGGTGCCCATGACTCTGCGCCGGACCCGATCAATCCATCACCGTCGAGCGATCTGGATGGTGGTGGCAGCAACCGTTGCTCTCGCAGCATGCGGTTCGGGCTCTTCGCCCGGCGGCGCTGCGTCACCGGGCACATCGTCACCGGGCACATCGTCGCTGGACACATCGTCGCCGGACACATCGTCAATGGCGCCGTCATCCACCGTTGAACCACCCCCCACCACCGACGCCGCGCCGACCACCGTTGCGGCACCCGCCGCGCCGCTCACCATCGAGCAACTGCTCCACCTCGGCCGACCGATTGTGTTGGCCCATGCCGGCGGCGAGGATCAGCATCCGCACTCCACGCCGTACGGATTCGCCGAGAGCGTGAAGGCGGGCGTCGACATGCTCGACTTCGATGTGCAGCTCACCAAGGACGGCGTGCTCGTGGTCCAGCACGACGACAACGTCGAGCGCACCACCCACGGCACCGGCAAGATCGCCGACATGACCTACGCCGAACTGTCCCTGCTCGACAACGCCTACTGGTTCACCGCCGACTGTACGTGCCGAGATCAGCCCGACGCCGCCTACGTCCTGCGCGGCATGCGCACGGGCGACAAGCCAGCACCTGCCGGGTACACCCCCGACGACTTCATCGTCCCGCGCTTTCGCGACATCGTCGAGCGCTTCCCCTCGATGCCGTTGAACATCGAGATCAAGGGCAATGGCGATGCTGCGGTCGCTGCGGCCAAGGAGCTGGCCACCGAGCTCACCCAACTCGACCGTCTACACAACGCCGTGGTCACATCGTTCGATGACGCCATCGTCACCGCCTTCCATGGGTTCGCTCCCACGGTCGAGGTCACCCCCGGCCTTGCTGCGTCGGCAGCGTTCATCCTTGGCAGGACACCGTTGCCGACCGGTATGCGCATCCTCCAGATGCCCCCGGAATACGAAAAGATCCCCGTGCTCACCCCCGAGAACATCGCTGCCAGCAAGGCGGCTGGTTATGTGATCTGGGTCTGGCCCAACGACCATGCGTGGGAGAACCCTGTTGGCTACAAGCTGTTGCTCGACATCGGCCTCGATGGGTTGAACATCAACTATCCCGACCAGGGCGTGGCGGCGGTGAAGGCGTTCGTCGCCGGTTCCTGACCCACCGGTGTCGCCCTGCGCGAAACCGTGATGGCGCGACCGGGGTCCGCTGTCGAAGATGCCAACGTTCCCGTTCGTCAGCCGACGACGATGCTGCCCGTCATCGACGAATGGATCTCGCAATGGATCTTGTAGGTGCCAGCGACGGGGATGGCCAGATCTGATGACGTGCCCGGCTCGACGGTGACCGTGAAACTGCCGTCGTCGGCTGTCACGGTGTGCCGGGCGGTGTCGTCGTTGGTGATGGTGAACAACTCGCCGGCCGCCACCGTGAGCGCACCAAAGGCGAATCCCTTGATCGTCAGCACCGCGCCGGTGGGGGCTGGCGTGGTGGCACCGACGGGGGTGGTCACCACGGCCTCGGGCCCAGCGGTGTCACCCGTGGTGGCACCCGTTGACGCGCCGGTCGCAGTGGCCGACGCTGCCGTTGTGGCACCGGAGGCCTTGTTGTCGCTGCTACAGCCCGTGAGGGCAGCGGCCGCCACGATCAGACCAATGGCGAGACCTCGTGTACGTCGGATCATCGTGGGCTCCTTGTGGAGAGTATGTCGCTGCGCCGTGTGCGCCAACATAGTGACCTTCACGATAGGCCACGGCCCACCATCGGGTCGGCGCATCGCGCCAAAGAATCGATCCGGCGGCGCGCGGTCAGCCGTTGGCCGGGGAGAGCTGGCGACGAGCAGCGCGGGCGGCCAGGTTCTTGGCCAGTTGGCCAAGGCGATCGATGCGCTTCAGTAACGCCTCGCGGGCCTGTTCCCCAGCGGCACTGAGACCCTGGAGATGGTCCATCCGCCAGTGGTTGAGGATCACCGGGACGAGCACCTGCTCGTGCAGGATGGTGGCGTCGTAGATGCCCGCTCGAGCGATCGCAGCACTGTGGCGGTCGAAACCGGGAATACCGGTGCCGGGCATCGCGAAGGTGCGCACGACTTCCTCGGTGGCGATCATCATCGCAGACGGATCCAGTTCGATGGCAGCCGTGGCAAGGTCCCGATAGAAGAGGTAGTGCAGGTTCTCGTCGCTGGCCACGCGGGCCATGACCTCGTATCCGCTGCGGTCGCCAATGAGCTTGCCGGTGTTGCGGTGGGCAATACGGGTGGCGAGTTCCTGCAGGGTCACGTAGATGACGCCGAGCAGCGGAGACGACGGGGTGGGTACCTCGCCGCCCGACACCTGCGACATGCGAGCCCGTTCGAGCTGCACCGGATCGACGGCACGCGTGGCCGTGAGGTAATCACGGATCACGATGGAGTGACGGCCCTCCTCGGCGGTCCAGCGGCGGTTCCAGGTGCCGAAGGCGCCATCCATGCTGAACATGCGCTCGATGTCGCGAAAGTAGTACGGCAGGTTGTCCTCGGTGAGCAGGTTCACGAACAATGCGCTGCGCACCGCTTCGGGCAACTCGGCGCCGTCGATGTCGCAGTCGGCGGGCGCCCACTCGTATCCGCGCTCGAAATCGCGGCCCCGGCCGTACGGGACGAGCTCGTGGGGAAACCACTCCTTGGTCGTGGCGAGGTGCCGGTCGAGAAGTTGCCCAGCCACTGGTTCGAGCTCGGCGAGAAAGGTCTGCGGTGTCACAGCGACCAGCCTACCTACTGGTAGGTAGATCATATGGTCACCCCTGTGAGCTGGGCCGATCTGCTGGGCCGATTTGCTGGGCCGATCTGCTGGGCCGATCTGCTGGCCGATCAACAGGGCCGATCAACAGGGCCGATCAGCGGAACAGGTCGCGGCTCTGGTCGCGCAGCACCGGCGCAATGGTTGCGGTGTCGTCGCGTTCCCACGCGTACCCGCGGATGACCGCGAGGGGGACCCGGCTGAGGTTGCCCTTCACCAGTTCGGCCGCGCCAGCGAGTTCGTCGGCGCTGCACAGCGCCTGCACCTTGAACTCGTGCCCGTGCGGATCGACCTGACCGATGTAGCTGAGGATGGGCTGCATCCCGGCGATGCCGATGGCGATGTCGGTCTGGCCCTCGCGCCAGGCGCGCCCGAAGGTGTCGCTGATGATGACGGCGATGTCCAACCCGGCGGCCAGCAACCCGGCGCGGATGCGTCGGGCGCTCTCGTCGGAGTCCAACGGCAACAACACGGCACGGCCGTGCGCACCGCTACTCGACTGATCAACGCCCGAGTTGGCGCAGACGAACCCGTGATGCGTCTCGGTGATCAGGATCGGGCCGATCTGACGCACCACCCGCTTGGCCTCACGCAACACGATCTCGGTCACGGCCGGGTCCTTCTCCCATTGCGCCGACCAGTCGAGCGCGAACTGCGACGGTTCGATGTCGGCCAATTCGACCGTACGCCCCTCGGCCTTTGACACGATCTTGCTCGTCACCACCAACACGTCACCGCTCTGCAACGGGGTGCCCGCCGCCTCGGCCGCGCGCAACGTGAGTACCGCCAGATCAGCCCCCGGCTCGATTTCGGGGACACCGGCAACACCAAAAATCTGAAGACCACTCATTCGTGGAGTCTTACCGATCGGGGCCGTCACGGACCAACAATGTGGTGTTCGTCGCGCCGAGGGTGCAACATGTCGTCGTGGTTTCCGACATCTTCGACCCAACGGTCTGGCACGAGGTCCCCGGCTTCGCGTTCACCGACATCACCTACCACCGCGCCAACGCGCACGGCACGGTGCGCGTGGCCTTCAATCGGCCCGCGGTCCGCAACGCCTTCCGCCCGCACACGGTGGACGAGTTGTACACCGCGCTCGATCATGCCCGCATGAGCACCGACGTCGGGTGCGTGCTGCTGACGGGCAACGGTCCATCCGCCAAAGATGGTGGGTGGGCCTTCTGTAGCGGCGGCGATCAACGCATCCGCGGCCGCGATGGTTACAAGTACACCCTTCCCGAAGGACCCGATGGCGCCGCGGGCGAGACCGCCGCCACCATCGAGCCCGGACGTGCCGGCAGGCTGCACATCCTCGAGGTGCAGCGCCTCATCCGGTTCATGCCCAAGGTTGTCATCTGCGTGGTGCCCGGCTGGGCTGCGGGAGGCGGGCACAGCCTGCACGTGGTCAGCGACCTCACGATCGCCAGCCGAGAACACGCCCGTTTCAAGCAGACCGATGCCGATGTCGCCAGCTTCGACGGCGGCTTCGGGTCGGCCTACCTGGCTCGCCAGGTCGGGCAGAAGTTCGCCCGAGAGATCTTCTTCCTCGGCGACGAGTACAGCGCCGACGACGCCTACCGCATGGGCATGGTCAACGCCGTGGTGGCGCACGATCAACTCGAGGCCACGGCACTGGAGTGGGGACGCAAGATCAACGCCAAGAGCCCGACGGCGCAGCGCATGTTGAAGTTCTCGTTCAACCTCATCGACGACGGCCTGGTCGGCCAGCAGATCTTCGCCGGCGAGGCCACCCGACTGGCCTATATGACCGACGAAGCGCAAGAGGGCCGCGAGGCATTCCTCGAAAAGCGCGACCCCGACTGGAGCCCATACCGGTGGTTGTTCTAGGCGCATCGGGCCACCCCGCCCGATGATGTGCCCATGCCGGTGGACGCGATGATCATCATCGACGACCCCAACGACGAACGCATCGCCCCGTTCCGGATGCGCGAGCGCGGCCTCAACACCCGCGCCGATCGACGCGAACGCGTCGGTGCCGGACTGTTCGTGGCCGAGGGCGACCTTGTCGTCGCACGCGCGCTCGACGCTGGGTGTCAGGCCGTGACCGCCTTCGTCGATGCCGTCAGCCCGCCACAGGTCGTCGATCGCTTCGGACCCGACGTCGCCGTCTACGCAGCCCACGAGGACGTGCGCCGCGTCGGCATGGGCCTCGGTGTGCCGCTGTCGATCGTGGCGCTGTTCCGCCGTCCGGCCCCATTGCCCGTCGAGTCGCTGGTGCATGCCCAGCGGGTGGTGGCGCTCGAGGCGGTCGACAACCCGATCAACGTCGGCACGGTTGTGCGTAGCGCTGCCGCACTTGGGTGGGGCGGGCTGCTGCTCGACCGCACGAGCGCCGATCCTCTGTCACGACGCGCCCTGCGCGTCTCCATGGGCACGTCGTTCTCGCTGCCCTTCGCCCGCTCCGAATCGCTCGAGGCAACCGTCAGCGCTGCCCGCGATCGCGGCACGTTGGTGGTGGCACTCACGCTCGACGACGGGGCGATGCCGCTCAACGCCGTGCTGGTGGCCCCCCACCAACCGGTGATGCTGCTGCTCGGCGCTGAACGCACCGGCCTGAGCAACGAGCTGCTGCATGCGGCAAGCCTGCGCGTCACGATCCAGATGGCCAGCGGTGTCGATTCGCTCAACGCAGCAGCAGCAGCAGCGGTGGCGTGCTACGCGCTGCGCCCCTGAGGATCCTGTCCGGGTCCGATCCCCGCCCACCACGATCCTGACGGGTGTGTAGAAGGGACCGTCGCCTCTGGACGACACACGCGACCGGCGCGATCGTGAACCGAGTGATGCGAGACCGCGAGACCGCAAGACAGCGAGACAGCGAGACCGCGAGACCGCACGACCGAAAACCGCACGACCGAGAACCGCACGACCGAGAACCGCACGACCGAAACGGAGCTGGCATGAACCGCCTTCTCGCTGTCACAGCAGTAATCGCCCTGTCTGGCTGTGGGACTGGTGCCGGCGAACGCGCAACGTCACCTACAGACCGCACCGCAGCCTCCACGGATACATCCGCGAGCACGCCGGCCGATACCGGCGCAGGTCCCGCGCCAGAAACAACCGATGCCTTCGTATCCACCTCAACGGCCGGCACCGAACCAACCCAGCACACGACCCACACCGTGCCAGCAACGGTTCAAGCAACCACTCCAGCAACCGTCCCAATCACTGTTCCAGTAACGGCGCCGGTCACCGTGCCGGCGACGGTTCCGGCCACGCTGCCACCGACCTTTGCCAATTTGCCCGTGCCGTACATCCACGTATCGCTGAACACCGGGGCGTGCTACAACGTCGGCGCCGACAACGTGGCAGTCATCCTCAAGTGCGACCAGCCGCACTTCGGGGAGTCGTTTCGTTCGCATGTCGCGTTGACCGATATCAGTTCGACGGAGACCGACCCCCTGCGTTGGCTCTTTGCGACGGCGGCTGCATGCGGCACGTACTTCGAGAACTTCACCGGCGCAGCCCTGGGCGTTCTGGACTTCACCATCGCTGCGGTTGTCACGTCGGACCCCGGCGATCCGGTGGTCATCTCGTGCACCACAACCAAGCTGGACGGGTCGCTCTGGACCGGGAGCGCCGAGCGAATCGTCGGCGCCTACTCCGGCATCGATGTCGGTGATTGCTTCGACTTCCCCACGGCGGATGCACCTGCGACCCTGCGTGCCTGCGGCAGCAGTCATGATGCGGAGATGTTCGTGGTTGAGGCACCGCTCGGGCCTGACCAACTCGCCCCCGGGGCTCCGTACCCCACGTCGAAGGAATGGGGCGCCCTGGCCCGCACGATCTGCGAGGCTCCGTTCGAGGCATACACCGGTCAGTCGGTGAGGAGGTCGACAGAGCTGTCCTACAGCTACATCTACACGCTGGAACGCAATTGGGACGACGTCAACCTGCGGCACATGAGCTGCGCTGTGGTCAACGACGACGGCACGCCCCTGATCGGGTCCGTACGCGCATGAGCGACAACCTGGATCAGTGCGGGTGACCGGCACTGGTGATGGGCAGGCCGGTGTCATTGCGCAGGTGCTCGGCGGCGCGCACGAAGTAGTCGAGCAACGTGGTCTGGATCTCCTCGGGGGCACCGCTGGCGCGCACCGCAGCGGTCATGTGCAGCATCCAGTGGTCGCGCTGCAACGGACCGACAGGGAACGGGAAGTGACGCATGCGCAGCTTCGGGTGCCCACGCTCTTGGGTGTAGGTGGTCGGCCCGCCCCAATACTGGGCAAGGAACAACGTGAGACGGTGCCGGGCAGCGGTGAAGTCAGGAGCCTCTGGATACAGCGGGGCGAGGACCTCGTCGGTCTCGATGCCCTGATAGAACACCCCGACGAGGCGTTCGAAGAACGCCATGCCGCCAACGACCTCGAACAACGAGACCTCCTCGACCTGATCAGCGCCGGCAGGCACCTGATCGTCACGAAGAGGAGTGCTGTCCGCCACGGTGTCGCCGGGTTTCAGACGGTTTCGGGACGGAACAGGCGGTACTCGAGCAGGTCGCTGCGCCGAATCACAAACGGCGTCGTGTCATCACATGCGTCGAGGATGATTGCGTCCTCGGTGGCCAACAGGACCAGGGCCGAGATGAGTTGGCCATCGCGATCGACTTCGATGACATCGCCGGATTCGATTCGTTCTTTCAACAAGGTGCTCATGGTGGTCTCTCCTCGAGACGTTGCCGCTATCTGTAACAGCTATGGATGACAGTCTCGCGTTCTGTCGTCGTGATAACCAAACCGAACGGCCCGATTGTTCCCCTGCAGCTTGTGAACTCCGTCACCAACGCTGTTCCGCTGGGCAGAACCACCGCATGCAGGTGCAATCCGACTCAGGCGAATTCGGGGGCGTCCCAATCGGGGAAGATGTCGGGCAGACCGTTGCTGACCTTGTCCGGGAACACGGCCGAACGCTTCTCGAGAAAGCTCATCACGCCCTCGCGGCTGTCGGCGCTGCGGCCGCGTTGCTGGATGCCTCGCGACTCGGCACGGTGGGCCTCCATCGGGTGCGATGCACCGAGCATGCGCCACAGCATCTGGCGCGACATTGCCACCGACACCGGCGCGGTGTTGGCAGCGACCTCGGTGGCCAACGCACGCGCTGCGCCAATCAGATCGTCGCCAGCGTGCACGCTGCGCACCAGACCACCGGCAAGCGCCTCGGCAGCCCCGAAGACGCGACCCGTGAACACCCACTCGGTTGCCTGGCTGATGCCCACCAACCGCGGCAGGAACCACGATGAGCAGGCTTCGGGCACAATGCCCCGCCGGGCGAACACGAACCCGAACCGGGCACCATCGGACGCCAGGCGGATGTCCATCGGCAGGGTCATGGTGACGCCCACACCCACGGCCGCGCCGTTGATGGCGCCGATCACCGGCTTGGTGCATTCGAAGATACGCAGCGACACCAGTCCCCCGCCGTCGCGGGGCACGCCGACCCTGGTCTGCACATCGCTGCCGCCACCCTTGAAGGTGTCGCCGCCCCCCGACAGATCGGCCCCCGCACAGAACCCGCGGCCGGCGCCCGTCACGATGACCGCACGCACGTCGTCATCGGCATCGATCTGATCGAAGGCGTCGATGACCTCGCGCATCATCGTGTTGGTGAACGCATTCAATTGCGCCGGGCGATTCAGCGTGATCGTCGCAATGTGATCGGCAACGTCGTAGATGATCTCGGTGTACATGGGACAGAACCTAGAACATGCCCTGACGTACAACCCGGGTCGGGGCAGACCGATCAGACGTCGAGGAAGCGGCTGGCCGCCACACCCGAGGCGATGGCCCCGGCGAGCATGCCGAAGAGCAACACCAACAGCATCACCAGGTTGAGGAAGCTGTTGCTGACCACGAGCGCGATGAACCCGTTGTCGCCCTTGAGCTTGACCACACCGTTGGTCCACAGTCGGTTGAAGAAGACCAGGAAGCCGCATGACATCAGCGCCCCGACAAGGCCCTGAATGAGCCCCTCGAGCATGAAGGGTATTCGGATGAACCAGTTGGTGGCACCGACCAGCTTCATGACCTCGATCTCGCGTCGCCGGGCGAACATCGCCGTGCGGATGGTGGTCCAGATCAAGATCAAAGCGCCGATCAGCAGCAGGATCGAGAGGCCGACCGTGACGGTCTGCACGAAGTCCCTGAGCTTGCTGATCTGCTCGACCTGATCGCGGGCAAGCACCACCTTTTGCACCTTGGGCACCTCAGAGAACCCGTTGGCGAGTTCGACGAGCACGTTGAGTTGGCCTGCCCTGGGCACCACCTTGAACTCGGTGGGCAGGTTCGCTTCGTTGAGCAGCCGGAACGTGGTGGGGTCAGCAGCCAGCAGGCGCTTGGCCTCGGCGAGCGACTGGGTGTAATCGAGGTACACGAGTTTGTCGACATCGACCACGGTTGGGCTGGACTCGAGCGCCGTCTTGATGTTGGCGACCTGGTCGGCGGTGGCCGTTGGGCTGACATAGACGATCATCTGCACGCCGCCGGCCCATTTCGACAACAGGTTGTCGAAGCCCCGCTGCACCAGGAACGTACCCCCCACCAAGAACAGCGACACCGCTGAAGTGAGGATGGCGGCGACCGTCAGGGTGATGTTGCGCTTGAGGCTGGCGCCAGTCTCACGGAAGGTATAGGTGAGGCGGGACCACATTATTCGTACACTCCGCGGGCCTGATCGCGCACGATGATGCCGCGGTCCATCTGGATGACGCGTTTGCGCATCATGTTGACGATGCGCTGATCATGTGTAGCCATCACCACGGTAGTGCCGGTCTTGTTGATGCGGTCCAAGAGGCGCATGATGCCCTCGCCCGTACCGGGATCGAGGTTTCCGGTGGGTTCGTCGGCGAGCAGGATGAGCGGGCGGTTCACGAACGCACGGGCGATGGACACACGCTGCTGCTCGCCACCAGACAGCTGATGGGGGAAGCGGTCCTGCTTACCGGTGAGCCCGACGAGGTCGAGCACCGCTGGCACCTGCTGACGGATCACGTGCTTGGGTCGGCCGATCACCTCGAGTGCGAAGGCCACGTTCTCGTGCACGGTCTTGTTCAGCAACAGCTTGTAGTCCTGGAAGATGTTGCCGATGTTGCGACGCAGGTGAGGCACCTTGCTGTCGGGCATGTCGTTGATGTTGCGGCCCGCCACCCAGACCGCACCCCTTTCGGGGCTCTCCTGACGGTTCATCATCCGCAGCAATGTGGACTTGCCCGAGCCCGACGGGCCGACGAGGAACACGAATTCACCCTTGGCCACATCGAAGGTGGCATCACGCAGGGCAGTGACCTCGGAGTTGTAGATCTTGGTGACGTTCTCGAGGCGTATCAAGCCGGCTCCTCGGACATGGACTGCAACAATGCCTGCCGCCCGCAGACAGCAAAAGCTACCAGTGGGCGGCCATCCAAACCGGTCACCCCTGCGCCCGGCGGCGGTGCTGGAGGAAGCCCTCCATGAACACATCGAGGTCGCCATCGAGCACGGCGGACACATTGCTGGACTCGATCTCGGTGCGCAGGTCCTTCACCATCTGATACGGCTGCAACACATAGCTGCGAATCTGGCTGCCCCAACCGACCTGGGCCTGGCGGCCGGCAATGCGGTCCATCTCGTTCTGGCGCTCTTCTTCGATCTTGGCGGCGAGCATCGTGCGCAAGCGGTTCATCGCCCGCTCACGGTTCTGCAGTTGGCTGCGCTCTTCCTGCGACGACGACACCAGACCGGTGGGCTCGTGGATGAGACGCACTGCCGACGAGGTCTTGTTGACGTGCTGGCCCCCGG
>WLMZ01000087.1 GCA_009726095.1 Actinomycetota bacterium | reverse complement strand
CGAGACCCCGCGGGGCGAGCGGAAGTTCTGCGACAACTCCGTCGTTGGGGAGCTTGGCGAGTGTTGCGTAGACCGAATCGGGGCGTACCTCGGGAACCCGTGTGATCGGGATGCCCTGCGCGCTCTCGAACAGAATGATTCCCGCCAATGCTGCGCAGAACGTCAGACGCAGGGCCCGCGAGCCGTTCCACCGAAGGAAGGCAACCAGTCCGGTCGTGGCCACGGCCACGAGGGCCAGTTGCGTGAAGACGAACAGGCGCACGATCGCGAGCATCGAACGGACTCCGGGGATCACCGCTCTCGCGATGTCGTAAAAGGGCATTCGAATCCCGAGGATCGGGCCGCGGCCGACTGCAATAGCAAAGGAAATCGCGCCAACGCCGACAACTGCGACCAACTCGGCTCGTCGCTCGGCAAACGTGGTGCGTACTCGGCGCGAAGCGATGAGTCCGATGAGCGATGCAGCGACCATCAACGCTGAGAAGAAGCCAATGTAGGCAAAGCTCTCGCCGGATCGCGATGAGCTGTCGTTCGTGAGAAACGAGATCCCGTCGAGATGCTTCGACAAGGGTGCCGCAGTGCGCAGGTCGCCGAGCCGCAGCGCGAATTCGGCGGGGTAGGCGTCGCGTGTGTGGCTGGTGGCCTGAACCTGGCTGTATCGGAGCGCTACAGGCCCGACCAGTATGAGCAGCGCGACGAATCCGGCAGAGAGCGACGTGATGATGGTGCGTATGGTCGGATCTCGACGGCGCCTGATCGTCATGACGGCTGCGATGACGGCAACGGACACGGTCAGGATGAGTCCGTAGTACGCGGTCGTGAGGAACTGTCCTGCCAGAACTGCCGAGAGAGCGATCGCTCGGCCGATGGATGGGCGGTCGAATAGCCGGAAGAGCAGCAGCAGCCCCAGGGGAATGCCGATGGCGAACATCAGTTGGTAGTGCCCGGTCTGGGCCAGACGGATGGTGCTGAAGGTGAAAGCCAGACTGCCGACCAGGGACGCAGACCGGCACGAGGTCAATCGAGCGAGCAGCAAGTAGGTGCACTCAAGGCAGAGCACCCACGAAGCGATGTACAACACGTTGAACGCCACGATCGGTGATCCAGTGACCGCATTGATGAGACGAAACGGAACGGTGAGTGGGAGGAATGTCTCTGTATAGGCCATGACATTGTGCCCACTCGAAAACATCGGTCCCTGCCAGAATCCGGAGTAGAGCGATGACGAGCGTTGTGCCCCCCACCGAACCAGAGCCAGGACCAAGAACGCATCGCCGGGATTGCCGGGAACGTGCGTGGAGAAGCGCTTGATCTCGGGAAACGCCATGTAGAACGAGACGACGATGAACCCGAGCAAACGCGCTACGACAAGCGCGACGCGCCTTCGGCTGATGGCGCGCCAGCGATGCAGCCGCTCGCGGATCTTGCTCATCCGGTACACCGTACTCACTCGGTGTCTGTTCTGAAGTGAGCTGCACAGGACCCAAGTACTGGTGGCTACGTCGGTGCGTCGGGACGCTAACCTGCTAGCGCAGTGCAGCGCGGTCGACGTCCAGGAAGGCTCCCTGGCAGCAAGGGCCGCTGCCCCCGGAGCCAATGACGTGGAGACCTAGGTGAGCTGGTCTGTGACCGAGGCGGAATTGGTGCGTCGAGCGGCAGCAGTCGTCAGGGAGACCGGGGTCGAGCACAGTCTCCAGACGGTTTCTTCGGCGGATCACGAGGTGCTGCGCCGGGTGCAGGCCGAGGCAGCAGGCTCTCTCGCCCGGCTGCAGGCGGCGCATGAAGCGCTGCTTGCTCCCTCGCTCGAACCCGTCCAGGGCGTCGTCCTTGGGCTGAAGCGCTTTGCGAAACGTGTCGTACGCAAGCTCGTCGGCTGGTATGTCGAACCTCGTTCGGCCGCCCAACGCGAATTCAACGCCGAGGCGATTCGATGTGCCAACCTTGCCATGGAAACGACGAGGCAGTTGAGCGACCATCTGCTCTCGACGGAGTATGCCACCGACGTCATTCGTTGGTTCAAGCCCCAGTTCGCTGTGGAGCTGGCGGCCTTGCGCGAGCAGTCGGCAGAGCAGGCCGACCTCTCTCGTCGTCTCCTGACCCGCGTCAACGCGTCGGGGGTGGAGATCGAGCGACTGGCAGACCAGCTGCCGGCTCTGTACGAACGAGTTGGCGTACACAGCGCGGGTCCGGTGGGGTTCGACTACGCGGCGTTCGAGGCGCGCTTCCGTGGCGATCGTGCGACGATCACGGCCAATCAGCGCCACTACGCAGCTCAGTTCGGACCCCCCGATGCCTCGGGCATCGTTGCCGATATCGGGTGCGGTCGGGGGGAGATGGTCGAGATCCTGATTGCTGTCGGCCACGACGCTGTCGGCATCGACAGCGACGCCGACATGATTGCGCAATGCGAGGGTTTGGAGCTGCCCGTGGTCCGGGCGAACGGCCTCACCTGGCTCGATGAGCAGGAACCGGGCTCGTTGAAGGGGGTGTTCTGCGCCCAGATGGTCGAACATCTGGTGGTATCGGAGCTGGAGCGGTTTGTGGAGGCTGCGCTGCGGGCGCTGCGTCCCGGCGGAATCCTCATCGTGGAGACCATCAACCCGCGGAGCCTGTTTGCGCTTGCGAACCATTTTTTTGCCGACGTCACCCATGTTCGGCCGGTGCACCCCGAGACGCTCCGGTTCATCTGCGAGCAGGCAGGATTCAGGGAAACCCTCCTCGAGGAGCGATCGCTGCACCCGATGATGCTCCGGCACGGCCTCGACAGCACCGAGCAAACAGGGGCGGCTGGGGACGATGTGATCAATCTGATCCGCACGGTGTTCGGCTTCCAGGACTATGCGCTCAAAGCCATCAAATGACCGGTAGCAGGCGAGCCGTCGATCAGATGATCCTCGGCAGGGCGCCGGGTGACGCGTTGTGGTCGCGGTTGTCCGAGTGGCGGACGGCGCTGAACGGCCTGGGTTTTTCTTCCACGGTCTATTCGGGCGTTGTTGATCGTGCCTACGCGGGGGAGATGCAGCCGATCGACAGTTACCGCCCCGGTCCCGACGGAACCCTCATCGTGCACCACGGCTGGGGAGCTGAAGGATTGGAACAGGTGTTGGCGGTTGCGCCCCGCGTGGTGGTTGCCTACAGCGACGTGAGATCGACCGAGGCGCTGCGCACCGTGTCAGATCGCCGTGCTGCAGCGCTGGGTCGGCGTCAGCTGCGCCTGCTCGCCCGACATGCAGTGGGTGCTGTTGTTTGCTCCAATGCCGAACGACGTCAGCTGCTGCGGGCAGGTTTCTCAGCAGTGCAAGTGCTCGACGCCGCGAGTGATGCCGAGGCAGTTCTCGGCGAGCTCGTGACGGCAGCCATGCAGCCACCGGGAGTCGTCACCGTGCAGGTGCAGGGTCCCTTCGAGACTAGCTACAGCCTGGCAATCCTCAACCGCCAACTGGCGCTCGGCCTCGCCGGGCACCCTGGGCTAGATGTGTCGATCTTCGCGACCGAGGGTCCGGGCGACTACGTCCCGCTCGAACGCGATCTTGCGGCGCTGCCGGAGGCTGCGGACCTGCACGCGAAGGCCGCTCACCGTCCATTTCCCGATGTCGTGATCCGGCAGATGTTCCCGCCTCGGGTCAATGATGCCCCCGGTGGGTTGAACCTGCAGTTCTTTGCGTGGGAGGAGAGCCGCATCCCCGACGAATACGTCAGCGCTTTCAATTCTCATCTCGACGGCATCGGTGCCATGTCGTCGTTCGTCGCTGAGGTTCTGCGAACTTCGGGAGTCGACGTGCCCATCGAGGTCGTCGGAAACGCCGTGCACCGCCCCGTCGCCAGCAGCTTTCCAGAGCACGAATTGCTGGCCGAACTCCCCGCATTCCGATTTCTCCACATCAGCTCAGCGTTCCCCCGCAAGGGGGTCGATGTCTTGCTGAACGCGTACTTCGACAACTTCTCGGCCGACGATGGCGTCACGTTGATCCTCAAGACCTTTCCCAATCCGCATAACCAGATCGCTGCACAACTGGAGGCGTTGCGTGCCTCGCACCCCAATGCGCCGGATGTGCGTTGGATCGATCACGACATGACCGCTGAGGAGATCGACGCGTTGTACTCGGCGGCCTCGTGCCTCGTGCACCCGTGCCGTGGTGAGGGATTCGGCCTGCCGGTGGCCGAGGCAATGCTGGCACGGATACCTGTCATCGCCCCTGCCAGCACTGGTCTTGCGGATTTCGTCAGCGATGACACAGCGCTGACCGTGCCGTTCCAGATGGTGGAGGCAAGAACCCATCTGTCGGTTGCTGGTTCGATGTGGGCCGAGCCCGACGCCGCCGCAGTGGGTCGTCAGATGCGGGCAATCTTCAGTAATCCAGATGATCCCGCAATCCTTCGTCGGGTCGACGCCGCTGAGCGGTTGATCTCCGTGCAGTATTCGCGCGAGGCCTGGTCGCAGCGGTGGTTCGACTTCATCGAGACGCGGCGTCGTCGCATGCGTGCCCCCAGGATTGCCCTGATCACGACGTGGAACTCTCGGTGTGGCATCGCCGAGTACAGCGCCGACCTCGTGAGCGCGGCAGGAGACCGCTGGGATGTCGAGGTCTTCGCGAACACCAATGCCGAACCGGTTGAACCGCTGCGCGATGAGTTCGTGGTGAGAACCTGGACCGCCGATCCGCTGGCTCCCACCGACGATCTCCAGCGGTGCCTCAGCGAGTCGGACGCCGAACTCATCCACGTGCAGTACAACTTCGGCTTTCTCGGTCTTTCCCAGCTTGTGCAGCTGATCGAGACCGAGAGCCCCAACAGGCCTGTCGTCGTGACCCTGCACCGTACCGAGGATCTTGAGTCTCCCGATCTGACGGTCCGGCTCGGCGATATCCGCGACGTCCTCGCGAGGGCTGACCGACTGATCGTCCACCAGATTGCTGACGAGGTGCGGATGAGAGGTCTCGGGCTGACCAACGTTGAATGCATCCCCATCGGGGTGCCTACGGCGCTCGGCCGACCGGCGATCGACGTGCGTTCCCAGCTCGGCATCGATCTTGCACTGCCGGTGATCGGCACGTACGGTTTCGTCCTGCCCCACAAGGGGACACTCGAATTGATCCGCGCTGTCGGGCAGCTGAAGCTGCAGGGCGTGCATGTCGCCCTCCTCGGACTCTGCGCGATTCATCCGGATCCGGCCTCGAGCGCCTACGCCGCGGAGTGCGCAGCAGAGGTGAGTCGACTCGGGCTCGACGACGTCGTTCGGCTCATCACAGACTTCTTGCCTGCTGACGTCTCGCAGCTGTTGCTGGGCGCAGTCGATGTCATCGTGCTGCCCTACCAACAAACCGCCGAATCCTCGAGCGCATCGTTACGAACCGTGCTCTCGGTGGGCAGACCCATCATCGCGACGGATCTTGCGATCTTCAACGACGCCAGAGACGCTGTCATGCTGGTCGATCCATCCGGGACGGCCGAGGTGCTGGCGGATGCCATACGTCGTCTGGTCGGCGACCCGACGCTCATGCAAACGCTCAGCCAGCAGGCTGTCGCCCTGGCGAACGACTCGAGCATCGGCCGATCCACGGCGGCTCATACCGAGATGTACCACAGCGTGCTCGAGGCGCGAGCCGTTGTCGCCGCCGCCTCAGGCCACTCAGGCTGAGTTCAGCTGATCGTCCACTGGGGCCGCATCGTCACGAGTGCGCCGGTTTCGTAGGGCTTGCCCGACATCACGTCGAAGCGCAGGGCCAGGTGCACGTTGTCGTATTCGTGCTGACGGTTGAAGTCGGTGACCGTTGTGTGGATGTCGTAGGTGCCGGGCAACAGGCCGACCGAATCCATCTCGATGTCGATGTGGCCCTCGCCGGACACCATCTCGGGGATGAGGCCCACGTCACGCGTGCAGGGTGCCGTCACGGTTGCTCCCCCGAGGCTCTGGATCTCGAAACCGAAGATCGGCTTCGGTACCGGCTTGGTGGCCTGGTAGTTCAATCGGAGCCGGATGGAATCAGACGTGCGAAAGCGCTTGACTGGCTCGGGGTTGTCGCCGACGAACAGTTCGACCGAGGAGATCTGCAGTTCACCCGAACCGCGGCGCACACGTCCGTCGACATCGCGGTTGCGGTTGCCCAGCATCATCTCGGTGTAGGCCTCGACGAGATCGGATGGGTCGCCCTCGCCGGTGATCTTGCCGTGCGTCAGCCAGATGGCCCGGTCGCACATGTTCTTCACGCTGCCGAGATCGTGGGTGACCAGCACGATGGTGCGCCCGTCGTTACGGAACTCGACGAACTTCTCGAGGCAGCGTTGCTGGAAGGTCACGTCGCCCACGGCCAGGATCTCGTCGACGATGAGCAGGCGCGGGTCCACGTTGATGGCAACGGCGAACGCCAGCCGCACGTACATGCCCGACGAGTAGGTCTTCACCGGCGCGTCGATGAAGCTCTCGAGGCCAGAGAACTCGACGATCTCGTCGAACCGGGCGGCAATCTCGCGCCGGCCCATGCCCAAGATGGCGGCGTTGAGGAAGATGTTGTCGCGTCCGGAGAGCTCCGGGTGGAACCCGGCACCGAGTTCGAGCAGGGCAGACATGCGCTTGTGCACCTTCACCCAACCGGAGTTGGGCTGCAGGATGCCGGCCATGCACTTCAGCAGCGTTGACTTGCCCGAACCGTTCTGGCCGATGACTCCGAAGACCTCGCCCTCGTGCACGGTGAACGACACATCGTCGAGCGCGGTGAACTCGGCAAAGCGGTTACGGCCGCGTGCGGCGATGAGCTGCTTGATCGAGTTGGTCTTCTCGCTGTGCAGCCGGAAGTTCTTGGTGAGGTGCGAGACCTCGAGGGCGATGTCGCTCATGGCCTACATCTCCTCTGCGAACTTCGGTGAGAGTCGGTTGAAGACCCATACGCCGATGAAGAACATGCCGAAGCCGAGCACGACCAGTTCGAGCAGGCGCCCCGCGCTGGGGACGCGATGGTCGTACATGATGTTGTGCGCCGCAGTGATGAAGCTGCCTGTGGGCCCGTAGTTGGCGAGCAGTACCAGCGGCCGCAGCGAGATGGCCTGGGGGAAGTAGATGATGGGTGTCGCGTAGAAGAGCAGCTGCGAGACGATGGACCACAGGTAGTTGACGTCGTGGTAGAACACGTTTGCTGCGGCGAGGACCAGTGCGACGCCGGTGGTGAACAGCGCGAGCATGCACATGACCGCCAGCATCACCGGCAGCCACGGCAGCACCATGCTTCCGGCGAGCAGTAACGCTGCGGTCAGGATGGCCAACTCGATCATCAGGGTGACGAACTGGGCGATGACCACCGAGAACACGAGGTGCTCGTGGGGGAACTGCACCTTCTTGATCAGGCTCGCCCCACCTTGCACGGCACCCATCGACACACCGACTGTGATGGCGAAGAAGTTGTACGGCAGCAGGCCGGCCAGGAAATACAGCGGGAAATTGCGCAGGCCGCTGGGGTCGCCCGGAAGCGGGTTCTGCTTGAACACATACTTGAAGATGACCGTGAAGATGAGCATCTGCGACAACGGGTTGAGCAGGCTCCAGGCCCAGCCGAGAACCGACTTCTTGTAACGCGTGCGCAGTTCCTTGAGCGACAGCAGATACAGCAGGTTGCGATGGGCCATCGCGGATCGAAGAGACATGAAGCCATCAGTGTAGTTGGCCCAGCCGGGCGAGGGGCTGCACAGCCGGGCCCCGGACAGAGTCCGGTAGCATCGGGCGAATGCCCAGCGCACTCATCACCGGCATCACTGGCCAAGACGGACGATTCCTCGCCGAACTCCTGCACAGCAAGGGGTACAAGGTCTACGGCCTGCTCAAAGGCCAGAACAACCCGAAGACCGCTCTGCTCCGCGATGAGCACCCCTATGTGGAACTGGTGCACGGCGACCTGTGCGACCTGCCCAGCCTCATCTCGGCGGTCGAGACCGTCCGTCCCGACGAGGTCTACAACCTCGGGGCCATCTCGTTCGTGGCGATGAGCTTCAACCAGGCCGAGCTCACGGCCAACGTCACCGGGCTCGGCGTGCTGCGCCTGCTCGAGGCCATTCGCATCGTTGGCGGTAGCCAGAACAACCCGATCCGCTTCTATCAGGCGTCGTCGTCGGAGATGTTCGGCAAGGTACGCGAGACCCCCCAGACCGAGCTCACGCCGTTCCACCCGCGCAGCCCGTACGGCTGCGCGAAGGTGTTCGGCCACGACATCACGGTGAACTACCGCGAGAGCTACGGCCTGTACGCGTGTTCGGGCATCCTGTTCAACCACGAGAGCGAGCGCCGCGGCCTCGAGTTCGTCACCCGCAAGGTCACCAACGCGGCGGCCCGGATCAAGCTGGGACTGCAGGAAGAGTTGGTGCTCGGCGATCTCGAACCCCGCCGTGACTGGGGCTACGCCGGCGACTACGTGAAGGCGATGTGGCTGATGCTGCAGCAGGACCAGCCCGACGACTATGTGGTGGCCACCGGCGAGACCTATCAGGTGCGCGAGTTCGTGCGCCTGGCGTTCGAGGCAGCAGGCATCGACGATTGGCAGCGCTACGTGCGCCAGGACCCCAAGTTCCTGCGACCCGCCGAGGTCGACCTGCTCGTCGGCGATGCCACCAAGGCGCAGACCAAGCTCGGATGGAGGCGCGAGGTGTCGTTCCCCGAACTCGTCAAGAAGATGGTCGACAACGACCTGGCGATCGAGTCCGTCGGCCGTTAGCCAGCGGCGGTCTGCGGGCCTCCGGCCATCGTCTGCCACCTGCGGCTAGCCTGTGGGGCTATGCCAGCGAAGCCCGTCAGAGCACCTGTATCAACGGAAACCGAAGTGGATCAGCTCCGCGCCGAGGTCGCCCGCCTGCGGGATGTGGTCGGTCCTGACGAGAAGTCGTACGTGCAGCTTCGTGCTGATGTGTGGAGCGCGCGTGATGCTGTCATCGGTGCCGAGGCCGAGATGGGCCTGCTCAAGGGGCAGGTGCGCTCGCTGCAGGCCGAGGTCGCCCGGGCGATGAAGGAACAGCAGTGGGTGAAGGACGAGGTGCTGCTGCGGATCAAGTCGTGGCGCACCTATCTGCGTCGGCTCGTGCTGAAGATCCGCCGGATGTTGCTCAAATGAGCCCACGCATCTCGGTGCTCACGCCGGTGTACAACCCTCCGCTCGACGTGCTGCAGGAGACCATCGATTCGGTGCTCGCCCAGACCTCCGGCGACTGGGAGTTGTGCCTGGTCAACGATTGCTCCACCGATCCTGCGATTGCCCCGCTGCTCGATGCCGCAGCCCGGGCCGACGTTCGCATTCGGGTGATGCACCGTACGGAGAACGGCGGCATCGCGCTGGCATCGGCTGATGCGCTGGCGATGGCCACGGGCGAGTTCGTGGCGCTACTCGACCACGACGACCTGCTGCACGAGGCCGCACTGGCCGGTGTCGTGGAGATCGCCGACATCCACCCCGACCTCGATTACAGCTACAGCGACGAAGCCCACCTCAGCCCCGAGGGCAAGGTGGTCACGCCGTTCTACAAGCCCGACTGGTCGCCCGAGCGCCTGCGTAGCCAGAACTACTGCACCCACTTCTCCGTCCTGCGGCGGTCACTGGTCAACGAGGTCGGTGGGTTCCGTACCGGCTTCGATGGCAGCCAGGACTACGACCTGATCCTGCGCGTCACCGAAAAGGCGCGCTACATCCACCACTTCACCTGGGTGATGTACCTCTGGCGGCAGCTGCCCACCTCGGTGGCGGGCAACCGCAACGCGAAGCCCTACGCCTACGAGTCCGGCCTGCGCGCCCTGCAGGAACACGCTGACCGCCTTGGGATCTCCGCAACCGTCGAGATGCAGGAGCCGCTCGGCACCTATCGCTTCCGGCGCCACCTCACGGTCACGCCGCGCGTCAGCGTGATCATTCCCACGCGGGGCACGAGTTCGTTGGTGTGGGGCGTGCAGCGGTGCCTGGTCGTGGAGACCGTGCAGAGCCTGCTCGACAAGGACACCTACCCCGATCTGGAGATCATCATCGTGGCCGACTCGGTCACGCCGCCAGCGGTCATCACTGCGCTCGAGCGTGTGGTTGGCGATCGCCTGAAGGTGGTGTGGTACGACCGCAAGTTCAACTTCAGTGAGAAGATCAACCTCGGTGCGGCCCATGCCACGGGCGAACTGCTGCTGCTGCTCAACGACGATATGCAGGTGATCACCCCGGACTTTCTGTCCACGATGGTGCCCATCGCGCTCGAGGACGGCGTCGGTATGGTCGGCGCCAAGCTCTTCTTCTCCGATGGCACCCTGCAGCACGCCGGTCATGTGTACAACGGCGACCCGTATCACGCGATGTTCCGCTGGGGTGGCTACGAGCTGGGGCCGTCGGGCCTGCTCGTGGTGCAGCGCGAATGTGTCGGGGTCACCGCCGCATGCGCGCTGCTGCGCTTGGACGTGTTCGAAGAGGTCGGCGGTCTCACCCCGTTGCTGCACAGCAACTTCAACGATGTCGATTTCAGCCTGAAGATCCGGTCGAAGGGGCATCGCATCGTGTGGACACCATATGTGGAGATGTACCACTTCGAGAGCCAGACACGCGAGCCCACGCCCACCGAGTACGAGCACCTGATCATCCGCAACCGCTGGCACGAGCAGTTGCTCCACGACCCGTACTACAACCTGAATCTGGCGCCGCGGCGCGACGATTGGGTGGAGAAGGCGATGCGCTGACGTGAGCGCCGTCAACTGCCGGTCGATCGTGGTGTGCCTGATGGTCCCGTCGGGGGACTGGGATCTTGCGCCGCTGGTGGCAGCGATTGCCCACCATCATCCCGAATGGACCCTGACGGCAGTGTGGTGCGGCGATCCGCAGCGACGCCCGGTGCTGGTGCCCTCGCTGCGTACGACATGGAGCGACATCGGACTCGGCGAACCCAGTGGCGCCGGATGGAACCGGCTGGTGGTGGCCCTTCCGCAGCGCATCTACGAGTGGTGCCGCACGGCGGCTGCGGTGCAACAGCTGCTCGATACCGGCGTCGAGCAGGTCGTCGTGCTGCGCGTCGGATCAGTTGCTGTCCTGGGGGACATCTCGGCGCTAGTCGGATCGGCCGCGCTCACGCTTGTCGAGCGAGCGCCCGGGGGATTGCCTGTCGACGGCCTGTCACCCGATGAGGCCGACCTCGTTCAACACGGCCAGCACAGCGTTGTCGTTGCATCCTTCGCCGGCGGTTCGCAGCCGGGGCTCGTCTGGCTGGCAGAGCGCCTTGTCGACGCCCACGGCCAGGTCGGGCCATGGCTCGACCGGATGGGGTCGTTGTTCGGGGCGGGTGCCTGCGCTGACGCCCGCGTCGGCGTCAGCCCGTGGCGCGTCCCAACGCCGACGTCGAGCGCCGTTTCGCAGCCGATGCTGCTCGACTTCGACCTACTGGATCGTGAACAGCCGTGGTCCTTCGTGCTCGGGGGAGGCCCAGCACGCGTGCGCCTGTCGTCGCAGCCCGTACTCGCGGCCGCCGTGCGCGACGGGTTGGTGCAGATGGCCGGGACTGCTGCGCCGATCCGGCTACCCGGTGGGATCGCGATTGATGACGCGATCCGGTCGCTGATGACCGGCGCGCTGCACGCATGGAGAACTGACGCAAAGCCGTTGCCTCCCGAGCCGTTCGGTCCACAGAACTCCGCCTTCGTCGAATGGCTCGAGTCGCCGTACGAGTGGGGTGCTGAGGTTGGCCGCTATTGGCTCGAACTCCATGCGACACGTGCCGATCTGCGCGCGGCCTTTCCTCGGCCGCAGAGTTTCGATGCCGGTCCGCTGATCGACTGGGCCAACACCAACTGGCGCATCGAGCAGCGCTCGATGCTGGTCCGCTCCAGTGCAGGTACCTGGAATTGCATCGCCTCGATCGGTTGCGATCCGGGTGGCATCAACGTGCTCGGATACCTCGATTTCGATCAGAGCCAGGGCCACATCGCCCGTGAGATCGTCGCTGCGCTCGAGCAGGCACACGTGCCCGTTTCGCCGCTGAACCACCACCGCTCCCTGGGGGCCCGTCATGCCACCACGGTGACAGCCGCACGTGAAGCCCGCTATGCGACCAACATCGTGGTGGTGAACGCCGATCAGTTCCTGTTCGTGGTCGCTGACCACGGTGCGACGCTGCTCGAAGGCCGCCGCACCATCGGGTATTGGTTCTGGGAACTCGAGCACGTTCCTGAAACGATGGTCAGGGCCATCGACGACATCGACGAGATCTGGGCCGGATCGCGCTTCGTGGCCGAAGCGTTCGCCCGGGTCACTGACAAGCCGGTGCACGTCGTGCCCCTCCCGATCGCCGAGCCGCAGCCGTCCGAGCGCGATCGGGGCAGCTTCGGCCTGCCCGATGACCGCTTCGTGTTCCTGGCCACGTTCGACCAGTTCAGCGTTCCCGAGCGGAAGAACCCGTTCGGGGTCATCGAGGCCTTCACCCGCGCCTTTCGCGACGGTGAGGGTCCGCTGCTGTGGATCAAGACACTGAATGGTGACAAGAACTGGCGAGAGCACGAACGGCTCCTGTTGGCGGCATCGGGGCGCAGCGACATCGTCGTGTGGGACGGGCACCTCGACCGGGCGGACCAGATGGCAGTGCTCCGCGCCGCCGATTGCCTGGTGTCGCTGCACCGGTCTGAGGGACTCGGACTGCACTGCGCCGAGGCGATGTGGCTGGGCAAGCCGGTCATCGCCACGCGGTATTCGGGCAACCTCGACTTCATGGACGACGACTGCGCTGCGCTGATCGATTACCAGCTCGTTCCCGTGCGTCATGGCGGCGGCATCTACCCGCCGGTCGCCGTTTGGGCCGAACCCGATACCGAGCAGGCGGCCGCATGGATGCGTCGGCTCGTCGGCGACCGTGAGCTGGGCGCGCACATGGGCGCACGGGCTCGGGCGCGAATGGAGGCCCAGCCCACGCTGGCCGACACCGGGCGACTGATGGCCAGCCTTGCTGGCGTGCGGGTACGAGAGGGAGATGAATCATGGGATTGAAGTCACAACTCGGTTGGCTGATGCGTGGCGGGGATCGGACCGCGGCAGCGCTGTCGGTGCTTGCTGCCGATCTGCGCGCGTTGCAGGAGAAGGTCGCCCGGATCGACGACGAACTGCTGGCGCAGCGCGCAGCCGGTGATATCCGGCTGATGCGCGAGGAGATCGAAGCACTGCGTGATCAGGTGCGTACTGCGGTCGATGATCTCGGCGATCGGCTGGGTTTGTTGACGGAACGGCTCAACTCGGGGTCCTGAACGACCGATACCCAGGTGATGGATTGTCGACGGGTCGTTGCTGCGTTTGTGCTCGTGTCGGCTGTCTTGCCCCTCGGCGTTCGCTCGGCGGGCGCATGGGTTGCCGGCGCACCGGTTGATCTCGGCACGGCGTTGTCTCCGGCGTCAGGCCTGTCGTCCACCGGCGATTTCGCAACCGACACGTTCAGCGACCCGTGGGATTTCTCCAATCCCGAGGATGTGATCCCGGTCAACGGCGTCGGTACAGGGGCAGCTGAGGTGAGCGTCGGTGGGGGAGAACTCACGGTTGCCACGCACAACGCTTCCGAGATCCGGCTGCTGATGAAGTGGCCCGGAGTGTTGCCCTGGGGTCGCGACGGATGGGCGCACCCGGTCGATGCCGCTCGCTATACCCAGACCACGATGCGGATCTACGGCGATGTGACCCTGAGTATGGCCATCCGATTCCAGACATCGCTGGGCCAGTGGGGCGTGATCCCGTTCGTGCTCCCTGCGGGTTGGTCCACCCAGCACTTCGATTTGCTCAATCGCACGCTGTACCCGTTCGCCGGCAGCGACGCGAACTGGTCGGGATCGATCGTGTGGTTCGAGTTGTTCCGTGGCGGGGCCATCGGCAACCCCGGTGATCCGACCGTGAACGTGAAGCTGGACTGGGTGCGCCTGCATCGGGCCGATGCGTCGCGGACGCCCCCCGTGGGCCTGCCGGTACCCGTGGTCATCTCACCGAACATCGAGGGCGGCACGGACTACGCAACCGCGGTGCGCGGGAACCCATGGGACTTCGCCGGGATGGACGATGTCGGGGAGACCCATGATGTTGCGTATCTCTCCACGGCATCCGGTGACCTGAGCGGAATCACCGTCAACAACGACCCCTACATCGAGCTGCCTCTAGGGCCGCCGCTGAACACCGATCGTTATCATCGGCTCACGGTCGACGCCTGCTACGACGGCGGGTTCAGCCTGGATGATGCCCCTGGGGGCGGCATGATGGGGCGCGTGGCGTGGATGCCATCGAATCCTGGTGGAGTCTGGACCGAGACACAGGACATCATCGTGTTTCCCGGGTGTCATCGGATGACGCTCGACATGGTCACATCCGGCCCGGCCTCGTTGAACGACGAGAGCAGCGGATTGGTCACCGGTTGGCGAGGCATGCGCCCCAACGCCCTGCGGTTCGATCTCAACGAGGATCGCGGTGTGCGCGGGTTTTCCCTGCGCGAGGTCCGGCTGGCCGATGATGCTTCGTTCAGTACCAGCTATCCGATCACGTTCGCCGATGCCGCAGCGGCTCCGGGTGCCACCGCCGACATCTACGTGACCACCACCAGGGGCGGCTACTCGGGCACCCGCATAGCGCGCGGTCTGGCCGTGGGGGTGGGTGTCAACACCTTCGTCTGGGACGG
>WLMZ01000086.1 GCA_009726095.1 Actinomycetota bacterium | reverse complement strand
GGTGGTTCGGCGACGAACTATTCGTTCACCACAACTGCCACTGCGGCGTTGACGGTCACGGTGGCGCCAACCACGCTTGCCTACACCGGTGACCGGGCGTTTGCTTCGGGCACCAAGTCGTTGGCGCTGAAAGCCCAAGTGGCCGGCGCGGCAGGCTGTCTGGCCAACCAGACAGTGGTGTTCCGCTACGACTCCAACGGTGACGGGTCCTACGAGACCACACTGGCAAGCCCGAAGACGGACAGCACGGGCAAGGCCAGCTACACCTGGACCCTGCCCACCGGGGTTGTGCTCGCAGATGTGATCGCCGTGTATGCGGCAACTACCAGTTGCGGGGCCTCGTCGTCAACGGCAATCCTCGGCGTGCTGAAGAGCACGGACACCGCCGGTGGTGCGGGTTGGTACACCGGTGGTGCTGCCCGGGTGAACTTCGGGTTCCAGTGGGCCTCCTCGGCGGGGACCATGCTGTGGCAGTCGAGCGCCACCTCGCGCTTCAAGGGGGCCATCAGCAGCTACGTCAAGGGCACATGCCCTGTGCAGTCCCCGAGCGTCAGCGGCACCTGTGCAACCCTCACCGGAACGGGCACGCTGTACACGTGGAATGCAGGCACGAACGGCTGGGACCAGAGCGCCACCGGTATTGCGTTCGCTGCCAGGGTGGCTGATGCCAGCTCGAACAAGGTGGATTCGTTCCGGATGGACTTCCCGGTGCCCACCGTGGTGGGCGAGACGGCCACGTTGGTGACGATCGGTGCTGGCAGCCTGACCGCGAGGTGACTCGGTCGCTCGGGCCGCACGGCCTTGCGGCCGGTGATGGAGCACGCGACAAACAGTGATGTATCGGGCCTTGCCGGGGACAACCCCCAGCAAGGCCCGACGTCGTTCCGTCAGCGACCCGCCACTGCGGCCCGGATAGGTTGTCAGTTGATCTGCGACGGCCCCGGCACGCTCGGCCGTCGCAAGCCTGGGGGCACAGACATGGACAGCATCATCACTCTCTCGTCGGGGCAAGTGCGCGGCGCGGTGGCCGACGGAGTGCATGTGTTCCGGGGGATTCCCTACGCGGCGCCGCCGGTGGGCGCCAATCGCTGGCAGCCCCCGCAACCCGCTGCGGCCTGGGACGGCGTTCGTGACGCAACAGCGAACGCGCTGATCGTGCTCCAACCCCCGATGCCGCCACCGTTCGGTGGCGATCTACCACCGGCCGGTGACGACTGCCTGAACCTGAACGTGTGGACACCCGACACCACTGCCACGGGCTTGCCGGTGCTCGTATGGATCCACGGTGGGGCCTTCGTCAGCGGTAGCGGTATCGAGCCGACCTATGACGGTGCGTCGTTCGCTCGCCAGGGAGTGGTGTGTGTCACCATCAACTACCGTCTCGGCGCAGAAGGTTTCCTGCACCTCGCCGACCACTTCGAGCAGTTCGCCGATGCAGGCAACCTCGGCATCCTCGATCAGGTTGCTGCGCTGCGCTGGGTGCGCGACAACATCGCTGGGTTCGGCGGCGACCCCGGGCGCGTCACCATCGCAGGTGAGTCGGCTGGTGCGATGAGCGTGGGCACGCTGCTTGCAACCCCATCGGCGGGCGGGCTGTTCCAGCAGGCTGTCCTGCAGAGCGGTGCAGGCCACAACGGCATCAGTGCCCCCACCGCCTCGCGTATTGCAGGTCACCTGCTGGAATTGCTCGGGGTGGCGCCTGGCGACCTCGACGCTCTCCAACGCGTGACGCCGGCACAGTTGCTCGACGCCCAGGTGGCGTTGTCCGCCGAGATCCAGACGACGCGCAACCCCGAACGCTTCGGCGAGGCGGCGAACTCGGCGATGCCCTTCCAGCCCACCTACGGCACGGCCGTGGTGCCACAACGACCGATCGACGCAGTCGCCGCGGGATCAGCCGCAGGCGTGTCGATGTTGATCGGCACCACGATGGAAGAGTCATTGGTGTTCGTGGTCGCAATGCAGGACATGTTCAACGACGAGATGGTGGCGCTCACGCTCGATGTCGTGTTCGCCGGTGCTGGTGCCGCTGCGCTCGACCAGTACCGGGGCAGCCGGCCGACGGCGGCACCCCACGAGATCGTCGCGGCTGTGGAGACAGACCGGATGTTCCGGGTGCCCGCCGTCCGCATGGCCGATGCACAGTCAGCGCTCAACCCCAATGTGTGGATGTACCGCTTCGATTGGCGCACCCCGATCCTGGGTGGGGCCTTCGGGGCCTGCCACGCGCTCGAGTTGGCCTTCGTGTTCAACACCCTGCAGAGCGAGATGGCGGCCACGTTCAATGGTCCCGACGCCCCGCAGTCCGTTGCTGATGCCATGCACGCTGCATGGGCGCACTTCGCCGCCAATGGCGAGCCCGGGCATGCCGGTCTGCCCGAGTGGCCGCGTTACGGGGCCGCCCAGCGGGCCACGATGTTGTTCGACGAGGCATGCGCGCTCGTCAATCACCCCGGCGCTGCCGAGTTGGCACTGTGGGACGGCGTGATCTGATCCTCGTCAAGCGGGCTGGCGTTGGTGAGCGACGCAGCAACGGTCACGGAAGCTGCTGGGCCACGAGCGGGAGCACCCGGTCGGCACCAGCTGAGCGCAGGAGTGCCGCAGCGAGCGTGGTCGTCCATCCGCTGCGGTAGGTAGCGGCAACGAGCAGGACCGTGCCGCTGATTCGTGCATCGGGGGCCAAGGCGAGCCGCGAGGTGAGCTCTGCGACACGGGCACCCGAAGCGGTGTCGGAGGCCACCGGATCGCCTGACCAGACGAGGGCCTCGAGCGTGGGGAGCTTGCCGGCCTGGCCGATGGCCGCGGCCAGTGCTGCTGCATAGGTGCCGCCGTCGGGACCGGGCAGGGCCACGACGACGGTCGGGCGCGATGCCCACTGATTGCGCCACTGTCCGAGCACGTGCAGTGCCCCGGCAGTGCTGGCGGGTCCGGCGCGTCGCGACCGGACCTCGGCGACCACCTCGGGCCAGGCTGGGTCGTCGGCGAACGCAATGGCGCGACCGTCATCGGCGCCGGTGATCTTGCCGCGCCATGACGCAACCCCACTCGGCCAGAGTTTGCGCGCCTGGATCAGGTTCACACTGCCGCGCATCCACGTGCGCGCCTGCTCGACCCGTTCGTGCGGCGGTGTGCTGAAGCCCACCACGGCACGCTCCGTACAGACGCCGCAACGGCCGCACGGCTGTGGCTCGGGATCGTCGAGAGCTTGTTGCAACAGCAACATCAGGCACGATTGCTTGCGGGCATACCTGCGCATCAACTCGGCCTCGTGGTGCCTGGCGGTGCGTAGGGCGTCGTATTTCGCTGCGTTGAACTGCCATCCCTGCCCGGTCGCCTCCCAGCCTTGGCCGGTGCGCGCCACAGCGCCGTCGACGCTGAGTACCCGCAACAGTGCCTCGATCCTGCTGCGCCGGCCGCCGGTGGCGGTTTCGAGTGCGATCAGGCTGAGCGGCCCGGCATCGAGCTCGGCCAGGACACGCTGCGCCAGCGCCGGGTCCGGTATCCCGACGGTGGCGAAGTACTCCCACAGTTGCTCGTCGGTTTCGGCCGGGAGCAGGACGGCAATGGCGTCGTCGATGGCCCGCCCGGCGCGTCCGACCTGCTGGTACATCGCCACCGGTGACGACGGCGAGCCGACGTGTAGGCAGAAGGCCAAGTCGGCCTTGTCGTAGCCCATGCCCAGCGCCGAGGTGGCCACGACCACCTTCACCTGGTTGAGCTGCAAGCGTTGCTCGATGACCGAGCGCACCTCGGGGTCGAGTTGGCCGTGGTAGGCAACGGCGTCGTGACCGGCCTCGACCAGAAAGGCGCTGAGCCGTTCGGCCTCGGCGACGGTGAGCACGTAGGCGATGCCCGAGCCGGCGATCTGGCCGAGCGCCTCTGAGACCCACGCCCACCGTTCGGCCGCGTTCAACCCGTTGACCACATCGAGGCGCAGGCTCGAGCGGGCGAGGCTGCCGCGGATCACCGTGGTGTCGGCCCCCAACTGTGCCGCCACATCGGTGGTGACGCGTTGGTTCGCCGTGGCCGTGGTGGCGAGCACCGGAACGCCGGGCACGCCGGTGAGGACGGCAGCGATGCGCTGATAGTCGGGCCGGAAGTCATGCCCCCAATCGGAGATGCAATGTGCCTCGTCGATCACGAGCAGGCCGATGCGGCTGGAGAGTTCGGCCAGACGGGTGGTGAAGGTGGTGCTGGCCAGTCGTTCTGGTGAGATGAGTAGCACGTCGATCGTGTTGGCGCTGAGCCCTTGGTACACCTTGTCCCAATCGTCCTGATTCGTCGAGTTGATCGTTGCCGCCCGGACCCCGGCACGGGCCGCTGCAGCGACCTGATCGCGCATCAGCGCGAGTAGCGGGGAGACCACCAACGTTGGGCCGTGCCCAGCAGCGCGATTGGCGGCCGTGGCGGCCCAATACACGGCGCTCTTGCCCCATCCGGTTGCCTGGACCACCAGCACTCGTCCGCGGGTGACGGTGAGGGCGGCGACGGCATCGAGTTGCCCATCGCGGGGGCAGGCAGCGGGCCCGGCCATGCTGGCGAGCACGCGGTCGAGCGCGGCCGCCGCTTCAGCGCTGCTGATCGGGTCTGGTGGCATGAGGTGGTCAAGGGTAACTGAGCCCGAGTGCTGCGTGGGTCGCTGCGCCGGCGATGCCGTCTGCCGCTAGCCCGACAAGGTATTGGAAATCGATCGTCGCTGCGCGGGTGTTTGGCCCGAATTGTCCGTCGATCGAGTCGGTGAAGAGTCCCCAGCTGGAGAGCATCCTCTGCAGGCGCACCACGCGTGGACCATCGTGCGACCGCTCGAGCGGCCCCGTTGCTGGCTCGGCAACGAGATGGCGATCAACAGCGCATGACGAGTAGCCATCGCCGACGAACTGCGTCGCGATATCGAAGGGCATGCCAGAGTCGGTGAGTAACAGGGGACACGCAGCGTTGAACCGGCCGCGAAGGACCCAGCCGCCAGTGTTCCATCGGTAGATCGTTACGCCCTCGCAATTGCCGCAGTCGTTGCTGTCAGCGGTGGCCCACACTCCGTGGCACACCGGCACGATCGACGCTGCCTGCGATGCATTGTGGGTGATGGTGAGCGCATCGCAGGACCCCGCTGGTGGGGAGGTCGGAAACCTCGACGTGGTCGGCGACGGTGTCGCAACGACGGTTGCTGTGGCTGTGGCTGGTGGCGTTGTTGGTGGCGTTGGTGGTGGTGTTGGCGTTGTGGTGGGTTCGGTACTGATGGGTGTTTTCGCGGCAGGGTCGCTTGTGAGCGTCGTGTCCGGCGCCGGTGCCGCCGTGGTGTTACCGCTCTGTCGGACTGGGCTATCGCGGGTGAACGCGCTCGAGGCGATCACGACGCCGAGGATGGTGCCCACCATTGCCAAGGCGAGGAGGCCAATCATGGTCCGTCGCGAATGCTTTGTTCTGGCGGCTCTTCCGCGCTGTGGGGGTGGCGGCGGAACGGTGGGCAGTGCGGAAACCTGTGGTGGCGGGAGCTCGCTGCGGTTGTCAACTGCGGGCGGCGGCGGTGCAGGCACCAGAGGTGGTGGTGCAGATGCCGGTGCTGCGGATCCGTCGTTGATCGGCGCTCCACAGCGGGGACAAAACGATTGGCTCGGCTTGACCGTGGCTGCGCACCGCGAGCAACTCGTTGCGTTCATCAGAACCCTCCGTACTGGCAGCAACATCACGGAGAGGCACCGGATATCGCGCTCGTCGTTGACGCTAACGATCAGGCCATGCCCGGTGGGCGAGGTGGGTACACCGATTTCGATTCGATCGACCGGCGGGCGGTTAGCCTCGGCGTTGCCTTCTCAAGTGGGCCGAACAACTGTGCGCGCTCGCCACATACGGCGCAGGTGGTGCACGGAGACTGCACGGGGACCGAATGCCGCCGAACTCAGACATCCCCAGACAACGGCCCCGGCTGTCCACGACAGGCCAGCTGGCGCAGCCCGGGAATCCCTCGGTGGCTCGACAGGCAGAGATGCCCCCGGGTGGACCGACCTGGGCGGCACCTCCCCCTCTGCCGCCGCAGCCTCCGCCGATGAATGCGCCGTATCCGACACCGAACCAGCCGGGCTGGTTCGGTGATCAATACCATGTGATGCTCCCCGGCCTGGGCCAGCAGGTGTATGCGTTCGTCCAGATGCAGGGCCTGGCACAGCAGAACGTGATCAAGCCCACCACGATGGTGCAGCGGGTCGGCGATACCTTCGCCGTGCCGGCCGCGTCGGTGCCGGGGCTCTTCAGCGACAAGACCTACGTGGCCGCCATGCTGCTCTCGTTCTTCCTCGGCGGGCTCGGCGTCGACCGCTTCTATCTCGGCTACACCGGCCTTGGTCTGGCCAAGCTGTTCACCTTCGGCGGTCTCGGAATCTGGACGCTCATCGATTTCATCCTGATTGCCGTGCGCAAGGTGCCAGACAGCGAGGGCCGGCCGCTCGCATGATCACGCACCCGTTGGGGTGAGCCAGCGTCCGTCCGAACGTGATGTCGTGCCCTGGGGGGCGATCCACACTGTTTGGTGATGGTGGCTGCCAAGGCGGGCGGCGACGGATACGGTGCCGCCATGTCATCACCTACTCCGTTCCACGAGATCCCCGGGGGGATCAAGACCTCGAACCGGCTGGGGGTCATGACGATTGCCGGGTTGATCGGCGGGGTGATCGGGTTCGCCCTGTCTCACATCCCAGGCGACGGCAAGGACAGCACTTCTCTTTCTGAACTTCGACACCACACGGGACTGTGGTTCATGTTCATTGTGGTGGGCATCGGCGCGGGCTTGATCGCCGGCAACAGCTACCTCGACGGCAAGCCACCCTCGGGCGAGTCCCTGCTGGTCGCCGTACCGGCACTCCTTGTTGGCGGGTACGTCAGCGGGTATCTCGCCCAGATGATCTTCACCTCGATGCTCGACGACGCTGCTCTCCAGAGCTGCGCTGACAGCAACAGTTCGTGGTGCGTGGCGTACGCGATTCCTCGAGCAGTTGCGTGGCTCGTGGCCGGTGGCCTCGGTGGCCTTGCCGTCGGCGCCTCGTTCCGTTCGCGCAAACGCATCCAGAACGGTGTGCTCGGTGGCCTTGCGGGTGGGCTGATCGGCGGCGCCCTGTTCGATGTGGTACCGGTCATCATTGGCCGTGACAGTGAGGCCGCGTCACAGGTGATTGGGATCTGTCTGATCAGCACGCTGATGGGGTTGCTCATCAGCATGATCGATACAGCGCGCACCGCGATGTGGCTCGAGGTCATCAGCGGCGAGATGCGTGGGCGTCAGTTCCTGATCATGGAACAGACAACTACTGTCGGTTCGGCCAGAACAGCGAACGTCACTCTGGTCTCCGATCGTCAGATCAAAGAGGTGCACGTCACGATCACCCAAGCGTCGGGGCGGGCGTCGTTTACGTGCGCGATGCAGGCGCCGGTGCTACTCAATGGTTTCGAATCGCACGGCGCCAACCTGTCGAACGGCGATGTGCTGCGCATCGGCAACACCGACCTGCGCGCAGGGTTTCGCCAGGCGACCGGTACAGCCTCGTACCCGCCGCCACCGCCAAACGGTGCCGGCAGGCCTCCCGATGGCGTCCCCAGGGGTCGCCCGACGGCAAGCGACGCGGCTGCCAATCCCGGCGGCGACTGGACATCGTCACGTTCCAACCCGCCGCCCCCGCCCGGTGCGTCGCGTGGTCCGGCCTCGGCTCCACCGCAGCCGACGAGCCGGCCGAGGCTGCCGACCAAGCCGACGAACAACTGACGCGGTCGGGCTGCTCACCGAAACGGTGTACCGCTTTGGGTGGGCGGAGTTGGTCGAGGTGCGAGACTTCCCGCTTCGGCGCATAGTTGAGGAGTTGCCACAATGCAATCGATGACCGGCCAAGAGCTGCTCCTGTTCTACATGGTGTGCGACGAGTCGGGGTCGATGGGACCCAACGGTGGCATCCAGGCCATCAACACCGCACTGCCCGAACTGCACGCCACGCTCGCGGCGGATCCCCTGGTCGTCGACAAGAGCCGGCTTGCCATCATTGCGTTCTCGGACAACGCCGAGGTCATCTTGCCGCTCAGCAAGGTCACCGACGTGTCGGACATGCCCGGTGTGCAAGAGGCCGGTGTCACCAACTATGGGCAGGCCTTCCGGTTGCTTCGCACCACCATCGAGCACGACGTCGAGTCCCTCAAGCAACAGGGTTTCCGCGTGTATCGGCCGTGCGTGTTCTTCATGAGCGACGGCGAACCGAGCGATCAGTGGGAACCCGAGTACCAGAATCTGATGAACCACCGCTATCACCCGGGCATCGTTGCCTTCGGTGTCGATGGTGCCGAGCCGGCCATTCTCGCAAGGATCGCCACCCTGAAGTGTTATGTGGGGCGGGACACGGTGGGTGCCGGTCGGGCGCTGGCCAGCGTGATGAGTTCAATCGGTAACTCCATCATCTCGTCAACATCGAACGCACATGACGGCCCGGCCAACATTGATCTCCCCCCGGTCATCGATGGCTTCGACACGGTGCCGCTCATGCCTCTCGACACGCTCTGAGCCGCTGATGAAACGGCCATCGCGTGGCAGGACAAACGGTCCTGACGTAGCTCTCCCACCGCTCGATCCAGGTTTCGTGGGTCTTGCCGCGCTCACCGATGTATGGGGCGCGAAGGTGCTCCAGCCGGTGGCTGGCCAAGAGGCCGTGCCCGCATCCCCCGTCACCGGTGGTTCTCTCACCGGCCAGTTGTACGGGGAGAAGACAACGTTTTCCCGGGAGCCATGGTGGGGCAGCAGGGGCTGGTGGAAGGTCGCCGAATCAGGGGAAGCCAACGACATCAGGACCCACGTCGGCACCGTTGGCGATCTGGCGATGGCGGCTACGTCTCTGCGGGGGAACAAGCACCGGCTTGCCGGGCAAGTCAATGAGGATTCGTACGCTGTGTCGACCATCACGCTCGAGGACGGGTGTCAGTACCTGGTGGTTGCGGTCTGCGACGGCATGGGGTCGGCGCCGTACTCGAGCTTCGGCGCCCGCCTTTCGGCGCACACGGCACTTGCGCTTCTCGGGGAGGTGCTCCGGGCCTTTCCGGAGGGCTATGAAGAAGTGCTCCGCTCGGGGCAGACAGCGTTCCTGGCAGAACTCACCCGACGGGTGAGTGAATACCGTATGCACGAGTTCGACGCGCCGCCTGTACGTCATGGCGAGATCGCGTTGAACGACATCCAGAGCACTCTGACGTTCGCCATCGTGCCGAGCCTGATCGGGGCGGCAAGCGCGGGCCGGCGCAGGGTGACCCTGGGCATCGTCGGCGACAGTCCGGCGTTCTGTCTCAGCGGGGCAGCGTGGACACCGATCGAGCCGGCCAAGGACAACGGAGGTGTCTGGAGTTCCGCCACAGCCGGGTTGCTCGGCGCCACCTCCATGGTGGTCACCGGCGTGGATCTGGGACCCGGTGAGGCGTTGCTGGTCAGCAGCGATGGCATCGGCAACTTCCTGACCTTCAACGGGCTGCCAACAGCATTGGGGGTCGATCTGGCACATCGCTGGAGTCGTCCGGTCGGGATGCTCGAGTTTGTTCGCGACGTCGCGTTCGAGATGCAGAGCGCCGACGACGACCGAACTGCGCTGATGGTCTGGTTGCCCGGCAGCAGTTCATGACCAGCGTGGCGCTGTCATCGATTGCGCCAGATCTCATCCGGGTCGCCGACGGCGGCGAGGGGATCGTCTATCGCATTCGAACTCGACCGACGATTGTCTACAAGGAATACAAAGAGGCGCAGCGCCCCACGCTCAACGTGGCAGCCCTTCAGGATCTGATCGATCTCGCCGACCAACTCCCCCCGGGCGACCGCGTGCGGCTTTTGTCGCGGACCGTCTGGCCCAAGTCGACCGTTGTCCAGGGGGCGCGTGTCATCGGGTTTGTCATGGACGCAATCGGACCGGGCTACTACCGTCGATACGGCTTGCGTGCGAATCCGAAAGAGGTGCTGTGCGACTGGAACCAACTCATCTACCAGTCTGATTCCGTTCCTGAGCACATGCTCTCCGAGGTGCCTCGTCCCTCGACCGCTGAGGCGGTTGAGTTGCTGCAGGATCTCGCCCAGACAGTCGAATTGCTGCACCGAAACGGCATCGTGGTGGGTGACATGTCCGGCAAGAACCTGGTGTGGTCGATTCGGCCATCGTCTGTGCTGTTGATCGATTGCGACAGCTTTCGCCGAGCCGGGTCGCGCGGGGTCTGCGCACACAAGGAGTCGCCCGGTTGGATCGATCCGACCTTGCACGGGCAGCCAACGGGCAAAGACAGCGATGTCTACAAGATGGGCATCGCTGCGTACCGGTGCCTCTGGCGCGACTCGACAACAACGGTCACGAGCCAGTTGGTCGCTTCGCGACGTTCGCAGCATGTTCCGGCCGCGCTCGTCTCGCTCATCGCTGCCAGCGTCGGTGACTCAGGCCGTCCCTCGGCGGCCGACTGGGTGACGACCTTGGGGAGTCTCTACAAATACGGTGGCCGTCCGACGCTCGGTGCCACGTCGACGGCACACTCAGCACCCGTCCGTCCGCCCCGGGTCCGCCTGCAGTTCAAGCACTGACCCGGCTGCCGTCGGCCTTACGGGCAGGTGCCCTTCAACAGGAAGACATCGATGTCGGCCCTGTCTGTGCTGAGCCCGGTGTTGAAGAAGGCCAGGGACAGCTGGGCGCCGAACCGGTCTGGAGCGATCATGA
Organism: Actinomycetota bacterium; assembly: GCA_009726095.1. Taxonomy (GTDB): domain Bacteria; phylum Actinomycetota; class Acidimicrobiia; order Acidimicrobiales; family Ilumatobacteraceae; genus WLMZ01. The sequence continues at coordinate 4,053 of WLMZ01000086.1, read as the reverse complement.
GCAGCCGCTGGAAGAAGCGGTTGGCCAAGGCTGTTGCCGCAGTCTCATCGTTGCCGCCGCCGAACACGACGCTGAAGCCCACCCGGGTATCGGCTGGTAGGCCGCTGGCGAGAATGATCTCATTGAGCTGGCTGTTGAACGAGTCGACGACTGCGGGGTCGCTGGCATTGATGGACAGCCTGATTCGGTGCTTGTCGGTTTGCAGCGAACACGGGTCGGGCGGGGGACCGGCCACAGTGGTTGTGGTTGTGGTTGTGGTGGTGGTCGTTGCCGCTGGTTCGGCGATGGCTGGTGGGTCGGGGGCGCGGGCCGTCATGAAGGTAACGCTGCCAAGGAAGACCACCACCAGACCGAGCATCAGGTCGGTGTACAGCCACCCCGCAAGGCCCGTCGGGTCGTCATCGGGCGCATCAGGTCGATGGCGAAGCCGGCCCATCAGGCCCTGCCGCGTTGGGTGACGGTCGCGAGCCGATCGTGGATTGCGTCAAGGTCGTCGCGTAGCTGTTTGGTGCCGAACTCCACTGAGGAGCTGGTCCGTGAGAGCTGCTGCTGGACTTCCTCGAGGCCGATCAACACCTCATTGAGTACACGGGTGAAATCTCCATCGACGGTCTTGCCCAGTGCCCCCACGGACGCCACCAGATCGGTGACCGACTTCACGACGTGCCCACCGAGGTGCTGATCCAATATCTCGAGTCGACGATTGAATTGATCGAACTTGGGGCCCATGGCATCGACGCCGACGGACGCAGCTTCCAGACGGCCTGCTGCGTTGCCGATCATTCGGGCAGCACCCAGCAGGTCGCTCAGTGACTCTGCCAAGCTCTCGGCGATCGACTCCGGTGTCGCCTGACGGCTGCCGTGCAGTGCCTTTTTGATCGCCAGCGCAACATAGATCCGGCTGGACTCGGCAACCCGTTCGGCTCGTGCCGACTTGCGGGAAGCTCTGGTCTCGACGACTCCAGCGACCATCGTGGCCAGCACGATACCCGTGATGATGATGGCGTCGAGCAGGGCGATGTTCTGAATGCGCCATTCGGGGCCGAGCAGTCCGTCGCCGCCGCTCTGCCAGAACCGCAGGAAGTTGAGTTGGCTGGCTGGAGGTTGGGCATCGGCGTATGCGCCGAACGCATCGGTGGCCTGCCTGATCGCGTACCAGGTCACAGCGACGGGAACGAAGACGGCGACGTTACGCAGAAAAATCAACAGGCGAGCGATTGTCCGCAGGATCCGTCCACCGGCGAGCTCGGGATGGGGCAGCATCTCGACGGGATCGAGCGAGGCCCACATCGACAAGTCCTGACGGGATGCGGATGCTTCGAGTAGGCCACCCACGTATGGGTCGTTGGTCGCCCTGTTCTCGGTCGCCCAACGCTGCAGAAGGGTCAGGTCGGCGCTGCTGGACGCGAACGGCGGAGCGAAGGGGATCGCCGCTGGAGCAGCCTGAGTTGGTTCCGGCGGAGCGAGGAGACCGGCGGGGTCGTCGACGTCGTCAGGGTCGGTGTCGTCAGGGTCGGTGAACTCGTCGTTTGGGATTTCTGCACTCTCGGTGTCGCCCGTCGTGTCGCCCGTCGTGTCGCCGTCGTCGTTGGCATCCGCCGCCAGAGCGTCTGAGTCGACGCCGTCGGCCGGTGTGTCGTCTGCCTGGTTGTCGTCGGTCTGTACGCCAGCGGCCAATGTGTCGTCGGGGGCGAGGCTTTCCTCGTCGCCGGAGTAGGTCGTTGTCATGTTCTCTTCTTCACTGTGTTGACGGGCCCTCGGGAGGCACGGCGGTTGGGGTCAGGGTGTTTGGGGTGACGCCGGGATTTGGGTCGGGTTACTAAACGGGCTCCGGCGTTGCATGGAGTCGATAGCCAGGATGCGTATCGTCACGGTGTCGGTCGGGTCGACAATGGTGAGTGCGATCGAGGGCGACGTCACGTCGCGTCGAAGGGTTGTCGGTGGCCGACCGTCGGCGTGGACGAACGTGGTCAGCACCACATAGGTCTCGATCGCGACGGCATCGTTGGTGAACGGCGGCGACCAGGAAACGGTTGCCTCGGTGGGGCTCGTGCGGCGCGTCACGATCTTGGCTACGGGCGCCGGAAGGGCCGGCAGGTCGAATGCAGCGGTCGGTGGGCCGATGCGGCGTGCCCCCGTGGGTGACTCAGCCATCACCCGATACTGCACGAGCCCTAGGACGGGCGGATATGGGATGTTCATCGTGCCGGACCTGGTGGCCCTCCGCGGTGCGGTCAGCTTGGACTGCACCGGTGTCCAAGTTGCCCCGCCATCGCGACTCTGTTCGACAAGCACAGATGTGATGTCGGAGATCGTCATGCCAGCAGGAATTGTCCACGACACGCGTCGATCGTCCTGGAGCGATACCACCACGGGGTTGGGTGGCGTTGGCGGACCCGGTGTGAAGTGTCGTTTGACGAGCACGCCGCCGACCGCCAGCACGACCACTGCGGCGGCTGATGCGATGAGGCGCCGCACGACGACGCGGCGAGCGGCGCGCCGGAGCGCCTCGATCCGGGCTGCTTCGGCAACCGGATCGAAGACGGCGATCGTTGCTGTCCTCGGTGCGGTCGGCGCGATGGCCCGGCGTGGCGGCGCCGGTGGCTCTGGCGTCGTGAAATGGACATCGGATGCGAGCGCCCCGCGCAGAACGCGTCCGTTCGGTGTCTGGACCGCTGCATAGAGTTGTGCGAGCGCCGCACTGCCTGGAGCCAGGCTCACGTCGCGTCGGGCGGAGCGGTCGGAGCCGAGGCGGGTTACCACCGTTTCGACCTCGCGGCCGTTTGCCCGCACGACCAGGACGGCGGCGTTGACAGAGGCCGATGCCGGCCATGTCCATTCGATCGATGACGTCTCCAACCCTGGGTGAACCCTGAGCTGGATCTCGGGCTCCATGGCCAACGCCCGGGCCACCGAACGAGTAATCCAAGGGTGCGCCTCGAGGGCGCCCAGCCCGGTGGTCGAGAGGTGGGTGGCAATGTCGGCGAACTCGGCGTCGTAGATCAGCCGCTCCAACTCGGCCGCAGTGGTCGGTGCATGGACGAGCCCGGAGCCGGCTAGGAGATCGAGTGTGAAATACCGCTGCGCCCCGCTCTGTCGCAGGAGCAGTCGGCGACGCAACCCCCGCGCTGCATCGATGCTCGCCTCGAGGCCGATCTGCTCCCGAGCGGATTGGACCCATCGCAGCTCATCTGGACCGCTGGCGATTTCGGCGCAGGTCAGCATCTGGCGCGCGAACCCGGTGTTGACAGCGCGTGCAAACAGGGTGTGGCGCCGGGCCGGGTCGAGGCGGGTTCGCAGAGTTGTGGCAAGTGTGGCGAAGCCGGACTCGTCGCCGGATTCGTAGACGCGGGCAAGCACAACGCCGATGTTCAGCCCGCACCGAGTGTCGAATTCCGTGGCGCCTGCCGCGCTGGGAACATCCGATGGCTTCTGAGCCAGGAGTCGCCAGATGAACAATGCGAACTTGGCGCGGTCCTGTTGGATCGCATCGAGGCCTCGGGGAGCCTGCCAGTCAGGACTGTTGACCGCCGATTTCAACCGTTCCTCGAAGGTGACGATCGAGTCAGCGTCGAGCAGGAATACTCCTGGGTCACGGCCCATCCGGACACAGATGTTGTTCGAGGAGATGTCGCCGTAGACCAAGCCCCACTGGTGCAGCAGGCAAAGGGTGTCGTGCAGCTCGATGGCGATCTCGAGGCGGGCATTGGTGGAGACCTGTGGTTGCGCCGAGCCGACCGCTGCACCCTGCCAATAGGAGCTGTCGAGCAGAAATTTCGTCTGCAGCAGGGTCATCTTCTCGCGCTTGGCGACGGTGAGCGAGAAGTACGACTCCGCGGGGGCAGTTGGCATCGCATAGCCGACGACCGCGTCGCGTTCGCCGAATGCCTCTAGCGGCCAAGAGACGCTCTGCATCAACCGTGCTCGTTCGCTGGTTCGCGCTGCAGCAGCTGTCTCGATCAGGCGGAGCAGTCGGTGGGCGTCGTCGCCGAGGAGCGGCTTCTTGAATCGTTTGATGCAGAGCGCCGGGTTGCGTGGATCGGTGAACACGTC
>WLMZ01000085.1 GCA_009726095.1 Actinomycetota bacterium | reverse complement strand
ATGCGCTGGAGTGGGCAGTCGCCGAGGCGAAGTTGCGCCACGACCACCTCCTCATCGTGTCGTGCTGGGAGTACCCCATGTTGATTGCCAGCGAGGTCGTGTGGGTCACCCCACCCAACAGCGGCGAGCTCATCGCAGCTGCAGTGGCTCGAGCCGAGCGACTCATCAGCGAACTGAAAATCAACCTCACCGAGGTGCCCTACGACATCGTCTCGCCCGAAGGACGCGCCGGCGCCGAGTTGGTTCGCCTCGCCGCCGAGGCAGATCTCCTGGTGCTCGGATCACGCGGCGCCGGTTCGGCCCGCGAAATGCTGCTGGGTTCGGTATCGAACTACTGCGCCCACCACAGCACCTGCCCGGTCGTGATCATCCGCCCGCCGGCCTGACTCGCTTCCTGGCTACCGGCTGCTTCGCCGGTGCTGTCGGCACCAGGTCGAGCACCTCGTCGAAGCCGGCCTGCAGACATGCCATGAACACGTCGTGGTCGGGGATGGCGATGGCGTCGATGTTGATGCCAAGGCAACAGGTGTCGCGATACGACATCAGCGTCACGTTGACGGCGGACCCGGCCGTGGGCCCGAACGGATAGAAGCGCTGCACCTCGGCGCCGAGCAGGTACAGGGGAATCGGCACGCCCGGCACATTGCTGGCCAGGAAATCGACGTGCTTCAGGATCGATCCGATGACCTCCCTCGGCAACAGGTTCAGCACACCTGCGATGGCGCTGGTATGGGCGAGGGACGGCTCATCCCTGACACGTCGGCCGAGCTCGTGCAGGGCCCTGATGCGCTCGGCTGGATCGGCGAGCCCCACGGGAACCTTGAACCGCATCACCGTCACATGGTTACCCCCGACGGCATCGGTCTGCGATCGCAGGCTGATCGGCATGGCGACGCGTAGTTCGTCGACTACGGCACCATGCAGCTCGTGATAACGACGCAGGCCTCCGCTGATACCGGCGAGGAACCCGTCGTTCACCGTACCGCCCGCCATCTTTGCCCCATCGTGCAACACCTTCAACGGGACATCGATCGTGCGAAAGCAGGTGGCGAGATGCCGTTCGGTCATCACGGGCGACAATGTGTCCGAGGCAGGCGCCACGGTGCGGGCGATCGACCGCACCACGCTGACGGTGTCGGCCATGGCCTGCTGAGGATGACGCAGGGCGCGCAGCAGGTTGGGGATCACCGACGGCGCGTTGCGGCGGGCCAGGCCGACGACGCTGTCAACATCGTGCTCGACGACATCACGTAGCCGGCTGAGAAAGTCACCAGCACCGGCATCCGGAAGCTCTGCCATCTCCACGTCGCTGGTGTCGGCATCGGCGGCAACGTCGAACAGGTAGGCGGCGAGCTGCACCGAACCGACACCATCGGTGAGCACATGATGCACCTTCATCACCAACGCGGCCCCGCCGCCCTCGAGGCCGTCGATCAGGGTGAACTCCCACAGCGGGCGAGCCCGATCAAAGCCCTGCATGGCGGTATGCCGAGCAAAGTCGATCACCTGTTGCACCCCTGCCGGAGCCGGTAGCGCCACATGCCGCACGTGGTAGCTGAGATCGAAGTCGGGATCGACCTCCCATCGCAACAGGTTGGGGTGCAGCGGCGGCTTCACCACCTTTCGGCGCAGGTTCGGCACCAACCGCGTGGTGCGGTCCACCCTGTCGACCAGACCGGCCCAGTCGGGCATCCTGTCGAGCAGCGCCACGCCGAGGATCGTGGAGCGAAGCAGCGGATCCGATTCCACCATCCACATGATCGCATCGGTCTGGCTGAGGTAGTTCTTGTCGGCCCCCGCAGTCTTCATCTCACATTCCCTTCTGACGGGTTGTCCAGTGGAATACCGAATGGGAGCGCCCTGTGGGGCGCTCCCATCCGTCCATCCCTCGTGGGGGGCGAGGAGAACTTATGCGGTGTGGCTCACCGCTGCGACGACCTTGTCCTTGGGTGTCGTCAGAGCGTGGATGAACCCGGCGATCGAGGCGAGCAGCAGGACCAGTGCGGCACCGAAGCACACCATCTCTGCCTGGCCGCCCTTCTCACCGAAGACGCTGAAGCCGTAGGAGGTCAACAGCAATCCTCGCAGCGTCTCGCCCTTGAAGGCGTTCTCACGGAGTCCAGCCAGCGAGTCGGCGGCCTTCTGCAGTTCGTCGGTCGGCTTGCCCGCGGTCTTGGCGTCTGTCACGGCCTTCTTGGCGGCAGTCACCGCTGGGCCAAGGCTTGCATAGGTCTTGCCTTCCTGCCCGGCAGCCTTTGCGCCTTCGCGCAGGTGCAGTGCAATGTAGTCATTGGCGTAGCACTCGGCCTTCTTGCCGCTGTCAAGCGCTGTCTCGGCGTACTTGTTGAGGCACACGGAGGTCTTTGCGTCACCGGTCAGGCCGGCGACCGGCGTGAACGTGATGTCCTGCTGGGACAACTGGTTGTGTACATACGACTTGGCGAAATCAGCGTTGTCCTTGAGAACGAATCCGAGGATTGCAAGGAGAACGGCAAGCAGTACACCGCCGACGCTGAATACAAGATCCAGAGTTCTACGCTTCATGGGTTATTGGCTCCTCATGGCTGATCCAGCGTCTGTGCTGAATGGTTTCGGTCAACATGGTCAGAGTACGAGCCGGGCAAATACCCCGCTAGGGACCAATGGCACTGCCCGGAAGGACAACCGATACACGCTCTTCAGGAGCCACTGGCCCGGAACTTGTTGACGGACCCCAGACCGATGCTGGCGGCGAGAACGACTCCGATGACGATCGCGTCGGTGTGCGAACCGAGCACGTACGAGGCGACCGCGTACACCTGGGCACCGTGGCCGAACCTGCGTGCGAACGGGCACTAGTTTGACAACGTGGATGCAGCCCCCGACCAACCCTGCTGTTCGCCGCAGCGCACGCACCACGATGCTGCGATGCCGACTGCGCCCGGCGGCACGCACACACCGTCCGGCACGGTGGATACCTCACGCTGGATCGCCCTCGGACCCGACGAGTTCACCATGGGCGAGGACGGACCATGGGCCTACCCCGACGATGGCGAGACCGTGCGCCGCGCTGCTGTGGCACCGTTCACGGTCGCTCCAATGGCGGTGTCGAACGCCGATTTCGCACGGTTCGCCGCCGCAACCGGCTATCGCACCGAGGCCGAGCAGTTCGGGTGGTCATTCGTGTTCGGGGGTTTGCTGCCTGACGATTTTCCCGACACACGCGGGGTCGCCGCAGCGCCCTGGTGGCGCCAGGTCGAGGGTTCATCGTGGCGTCACCCCGAAGGGCCGCACAGCAACGTGTCCACCCGTCCGGATCACCCGGTGGTGCACGTCAGTTGGCACGACACCCAGCACTACTGCGCGTGGGCGGGCGTGCGCCTGGCCACCGAGGCCGAGTGGGAATACGCCGCCCGCGGCGGTGCCACCACCACCTTCCCATGGGGCGACGAACTCGAACCGCAGGGTGAACACCGCATGAACGTGTTCCAGGGCACCTTCCCATCGGCCAACACCGGCGCAGACGGTTTCCTCGGCACCTGCCCGGTTGATGCCTTTGCCCCCAACGGCTTCGGCCTGTACAACACCGTCGGAAACGTATGGGAGTGGACCGCCAGCCAGTTCGCCCCCTCACGACCGGGAGATGCGCTCTACGCGCTCAAGGGCGGCTCGTACCTGTGCCATGCCTCGTACTGCCGCCGCTACCGGCCGGCGGCGCGCATGGGCTCAACACCCGACAGCAGCGCTGGAAACATCGGGTTCCGCTGCGTCGCCTGAGCCCACCCAACGGAGTCGGCCGAACGCCTGCGCATGGCACCCGACACTATGTTCACCAGATGGTTACAAGTAGTTCATTTCCTGTCTTTCGTTGTGGTATTTTTTATTGGGTGACATCGCAAGACACTCAGGACCTCGGCAGCACCCGCGAGAAACTGATCGACACCGTCATCACCATGCTCAACGAGAACGAGCAGGGTCGGATGAAAGTGCAAGACATCGCCAAGAGGGCTGGCCTGACAACGGGCGCCATCTACTGGTGTTTCAAGGATCGCCGCGACCTCATTGATACCGCACGCGCCGAGCGCTACATCAAAGAGACGCTTGCCTCCATGCAAGCCAGTCGGGAAGAATTTGAAGAGAATGCTCGCCAGGGGATTCCCAACGTCCGTGGTCGATACGTGGTCGAGATGCTTGGCAACCCTCGGCTCAGAAGGGAACGGGTCCAAGTCCTCGCTGCGGCGATGACTGACCCAGCACTCGGTGCCGCTGTACGCGTAGCCCAGCAGAAGATCATGGCAGCGCTCGTCGAAACCTTCACGAGTGCCCAGGCCGCTGGCATCTTCAGACCAGACATCGATCCCGTCAGCCTGGGAGCGTTTGTGTACTCCTTTGCCGTCGGTTACGCGGCGATCGATCTCTTAGACGAGGCCAAGCCGGACCCGAATGCGTGGCTTTACCTCATCGGCTGTGTTGTCCAGGCCTTTGAGGTACACCCGAGCCCCGATGCACGTTCAGCAGGTATGGACTTCGTTCACCCGCAAAGCCCTCAGTAGGCCGGCAGCAATCTGCCGACGTGCTCGAAGAGATTCCAGAGCACGAAGCAAAAGGGAAGCACGCCGAACAACCCGGCGCGTAGAGACCCCATCGATGCTGCGGTCACCGTGATGCCGGCGATGGTCACCAGCATCAAGAGAGCCAGCACAATCGTCGGGGCCAGTTCCTCGGGCAACCCATCCAGGCCCTGACGAAGGTTGGGTACCGCCATTTCCTTCACGTTCGGTGTCGCCGGCCGGACGGTGCTCTGGGTGTTGCCCATCGCGTCGGTCACCGGGGTCACGTCGCCGCCGCCGGTGACAGCGGGGTCGGTGCTGGTGGGGTCCGGTGGCGTCACCGCTGGCTCGAGGAGGGCCAACGGCAGCCCGACCAAGCGTGCCACCACCACGATTCGTTCGCGGGCGCTGTAGCGCGGGTGGCATGCCGTCAACGTGAGCCGGTCGTCGCCGAAGTCGCCGAGCACAAAGCCGTCATCGGGGCCCACCACGGCGTGGCCAGCGTCGATGGAATGAAGGCTGTCCAGCGATGATGCGAACGCCTCGAGCGGATCGATCACCTGATAGGTGGCATCCCCAACGGGCGTCATCACGGTGATCGTATCCCCCGGCAGCAATTCGTCGAGTCGGCCGAACGGGGCCCCATAGGTGCTGCGGTGCCCGGCGACGGACGCATTCCCACGCGCACCCAGCACGCTGCTGCCCTGATAGCGGCCGGGGCCGGCGCGCAGTTGGTCCACGCCCACGCCTTCGACCACATACTTGTCGAGCCCGATCTCCGGAGCGACAATGCGGGCGATCACATCACCGGGCAGGGCATCACGCACCAGACGAATGGCCTGCTCGGTGGCGGGAGACATCGTGGTGACCGGCACGGTCGCCGGGGCGGACACCGGCACCGTGGTGGAGGCAGACGGAACGGTGGTGGTCGTGGCATCCGGCACTGCTCCGCCACCGGTTCCCGCCGCAACGTGCTCGCTGAAGGTCGCCGCCAGGGTCTCCTGGGCACGCGTTTCATACCACCCGGTACCAAACAGTTGATAGGCCACGAACAAGCCGATGATCGCGCTGAGCCACACCAGGGCTACGCCGACCGATCGAAGCGTGCGCCTACCCGACGTTGACGTCACCACGCGGAGGGACCCGTCGGGAGACCGATCGGGATCACGCCGCGCCGATCACCGGGAACGACGAAGGCGGCGCATTCCGGCGCGCTGACGTTCCACAGGTTCATCGGCCACCACGGTATAGGTGTTGTCCAGCCGATCGGCAACCGGGTGGGGCCGTCGAGCCGAACCGGTGTCGTCAGAATCCGCTGGCTGCGAACTCCGCAGTAGTTGCCGCAGCGACGATGCGCCGGGCGCCGGGAACATGGTCGGCACGACAGCTGTCGGTGGCGCTTGCAGCGGAACCTGCGCCGGCGCAACGCGAGGCATCTGCGGGGCAAGCGGCTGAGCGAGCCATTCGGGCCCCAGATCGGGTCGGCCGAGGTCGTTCTCTGATGGGTCGTAGTTACTCATCGCGCCGCTTCGCCAGCTCGACGGGCCGCTCGGCGCGCCCGGGGACGACGCCAACGCGACATCGTGCGCAGCTCCTCGAGTTCGTCGGCCACCCGCTTGGCGACCTCGCGGTCGATCGATTCCCACCGTCGCGCTGCTCGCTTTTGCTCGTGCGCTGCCTGCTCGCAGACGGTCACGAACTGCTCGTGCGCGGTTGCGAGCGCAGCATCAGCAGCCTGGCGGCGCGCTGCCAGCTCGTCGCACTCGCGGCGAACGGCCTGGATCGTGTTGACCAGGCCCTGCAACTGGGCGTCTTTGTCAGCAACCTGCACGTGCAGTTCGGCAGCGCTCGCGGTGAGCTGGTCGCAGACCACGCCCAGCTCCATACGCCTCAGCAGGATCTCCTCGGCGCTGGCCCGCAGCTGACGCAACTCAACCCGGGCGGCATCACGCTGGCGCTCGGCGTCGTCCCGATCAACAGTGAGGCTGCTGATTTCTCCAGCTAGGTGATCGCGGGCGATGCGGGCCCCCTGCAGACGGACCTCGTCCTCGGTGCCGATCAGGTGATCGAGTTGTTCCTGCACGGCTGTGCGTTCGGCAGTAGCCCAGCGCAGTCCTTCGAGGGTTTCGTGGTGCTGGCGGTGCAGTTCCTCGATCTGAGCCTCGAGCGGCACCACTCGGGCGCGTAGCGAATCCTCAAACAGCCCGAGCTCGATTGCTGCCTCGCTGCGCTGGCGACCCAACCGCGTGATCTCCGCAGTCTGCGCCTCGGCTTGCGATGCCAGTGCTGTGAGCATCGCCCGACTGGTGGAAATGGCGGTCACCGTCTCGGCGTGCTGAGTGCGTGCCGCTTCGGCGACACGGAGCGACTCGTCAGCGGCAATACGGTGCAGCGACGCATCGATCTCCGAGCGGGTTGCCGCCGACCGCAGTTGCTCGGCTTTGGCCAACTGCGTCATGACCTCGTCGCGGGTGGTGGTCAGCGTGGCCCGCTCAACCGACAGATCGTTGCTCACGGTCTTGCGGTGCGCATTCAGATAATCGATCTCACGGCGGAGCGCATCGGCCTGGTCGGCAAGCGATGCCACCTGCGTGCTGCGGGCGACAACGTCGGCCTGTAGCGCCGCTGCCTCGCGCTGGCGTCCGTCGATGTCGAGCTCGACGCGCTGCTGCTTGGCGTTGGACGTGCTGAGTGACGCCTTGGTGGCTACAAGCCCGTCGCGTGCGTCGCGCAGTTCGCCGGCGAGCGATGCGAGCGCGGTATGCGCAATTTCCAGTTCGGCGCACAGCGCATCGTGCTCGCGTGCAAGGTCGCTGCGCCCGCCAGCCTCGGCCTGCGGCGACGGCGGGGCGGCGAACACGCCGGGGGTAGCGTCGCCGCGAACAGCGACAACGGACCCATCATCGGTTGGGTCGATCGCCGGAGCGTCGGTGAAGGCCTGCGGCCGCGGGTAGGGAGCGGTGATGTCAAGGTCGACGTGAGCGTTGGCAGTTACCGCGCCCGCATCGCCGGACGGCGAATCATCGGGGTCCGCTGGCACGTTCGTGTGCCCGAGAAGACGCAGGAGGCTCATCCGCACACCTCCTTGGTCTGACGTTTCGAAACGGGTTTGGCAGGGGCCGCGAGGACACCGGAACCATCGCCGAGACCGAGCCGCAGCCGCCAGGCGGCCACCGTCCATCTCGTCACGCTCAGGTCCCTGGCCGCGTCGGAATGCGAACGCCCTTGCAGGCCGAGCAATGCCACCAGGTGCGTTTCGTGGCGCCGCAGCCGCAAAGGCAGCGTCCCAGAGGCGAACAGCGCTGCGATCATCTGGGCAGGCGAGGTGGCGTGCCGTTGGAGCAAGGTCAAAATGCCGACGGTTTCGAGTTCCTGCGCGGTCACATGCTGCACTGTCGCTGCGGGAACGCTCCGCCACCGGTTCCGCCCGATACGAGCCGCACACGGCGAACAGTGCTCCTGGGTGTTGTCGCCGGCGAGCCGACATTCGCAGTAGCGACAGCGCGCCGCCTGCAGTGCCAGCAGGTCGCTCATCCCGCGAGCACCGCTAGATCGTCGAACTCATCGAAGGCGGCGTCATCGATCGACTCGAGCAGCTTCGCTACGTAGGGCTTGAGGAGCCGTTCGACACGGGCCGGGAGCGACTGTGAACGGGGCGACTTCAGCCAGACCGTCACCATCGCACGCACGTCGTCGGGTACGTCTTGTTCGAGCCAGACCCGCACGCCGCGGCAGACCATCTCGCGCTCGACGATTTCCTCGACGACGGAATCACTGCTGGCATCATCGGGCACCTGACCCATTTCTTTGGGGTGCCAGCCGATCAGCAAGACCTCTGCAAGCTCGGGCCGGCCACCGGCGATTTCCAGAGCAACTGAACGACGCCGGCGCTCGTCGACGGGCCCGCCGAGACGGTTCTCCAGCTCGACGCAGGCCGCATTGAAGCGGGTGCGCAGCACCCGGTGCTGACGCGACAGGTAATCATCCCGGCGGGCAGCTTCCTGCCCAGCACGGCGCACCAGCGCAGCCAGATACATCGGCCAGGCCTGCCACTTGTCCCAGTCGAGCCGCGTGACCGCCTGGTATGCGGCCTCGTGCATCAGGCTGGAAACCGTTGCAGCATCAGCGTTTGAGGGGATGCGGCGCACATTGCTGGCCACCTGCACGCGAACCCAGGGCAGCACGGCGCGCAACAACTCGTTGTGCAGCTGCACCTCATCGGCGCCAGCGTTGCGGCGCTCGACGATCGGCGCCAGAACCGTGGCGGCGAAATGAGATGACATGGGCGATGACATAATGACGAATCTATTACGGAGCGACGAACGCAATCAAGCCTTTGGAAGATTTTTTTCTGTAATTCTTGATGGATCCCTGACTCACAGTATGGAGCCCTGACTCACAGTGAGTACAGCGGTCACAACGTGATCATCGCGACGGCGGCCGCAGGCCCTCACCCCCCCGAGCGAGCGGAGCCAACCGTCGAGTCGTCACCGCCGAACACGCCCTCGAGCCGCTCGGAGATGTCCCGGCACAGCCGCTCGATCGTGGCATCGGTGCTCGGGGCGGCATCGAGCCGGTTTCTCACCGTGACCACCGTGATCGCAACCACCTCGTCATACAGGCTGTCCACCTCGGCGGCGTGCATCGCCTCCAGAAAGGGCTCCGCACCGGACACCGGCGACATCGCCGCCCGCATCGACGCTGTCGAATCGAGCAGCAGGGAGAGCGTGAACTGCCACCGTAGGTCGGTGGCGAACAGATAGACCGAGCCCCGACGAGCCACCGAGCGGACGACTCCCCCCGGCCTGACCAGACAGGATGGTTCGGTTGGGATCAAACTGACGTCGATGGGCACCCAGCTGGGTAGGTTGAGCACTCGGCGCAGCGGCTCGAGCGAATCGACCTGGATCGCCAGGCCGACGAGATCCCTGAAGTCACCCGGGTGGATTGCGTCGCGGCCGCCGACGATCGTGCCGACGATACGAACCTGGTCACCGCACTCGATGCGCACGCCCAACAAAGGAACATGGTATGCAATGGCAGCAGCCGCACGGAGGCGGACATGGGGGATCAACGATGGCACGGCCGAGGACATGTTCATGCCCGTTCCGTTCTCATCATCGTTTCGCTCCGAAAGTGCCGACACAAACTACTGTGTTGGCAGATTTTCCGGGTTTCAATTCTCACCGCTACCCCCGCGTGCAGCGACGGGCCTCCGACGTGGGTGCTTCGTCGCTCGCCACCGTCGTGTTGGCAGCGGTGGTGGCTGTCGCCAGTTTGGCCGTGTTGTTGGTCCCCCAACTGTTGAGTTCGTCGGATTCGGCCAGCAGTACCGCCACCACGACCCCGGTCACGACTCCCCCACCCGAGCAGCCCGTCGCCACCGAGCCCGTCGGCGGCTCGACGCCGGCAGATACCCCATCGACTGCCCCGGCCCCTGCCCGGCCCGACCCTGCGCCAGCCACGTTCGACCGTTCACTCGGAATGGTCCCGGGTGAGCGCATCCAGACCGAGGCCCCCAAGGGCCCCACTGCTGAAGGCCTACCGGCCAGCGCCACGCTGCAACCGGCCCCACCGCCGCTGATCACCCGCTCGGGCCTGCGCAACGGCTACCTGCCGCCCGAGGCCCTCGGCCGGTCGCACACCGGGTGCACGCTGTCGCTCGATGCCGCCGCCGCATACGAGGCAATGAGCCTGGCCGCCGAGGCCGATGGGCTGGTGCTCGAGCATTCCGGGTGCTATCGCACCTACGAGGGCCAGGTCCAGACCCGGGCACGGTGGTGCCTGATCGGTAGTTGCCGATTCGGGGCCGTCCCCGGCACCTCGATGCACGGCTGGGGTCTGGCGGTGGACCTGAAGATCGGCAACCGGGCCCTGGAATACACCGACACGGTGTTCGTATGGCTGACCGCCAATTCCGGCCGTTTCGGCTTTCTTCATCCGCGCTGGGCCGAGCCGAGCGGGTCGAGCCCGGAGCCCTGGCACTGGGAATACGGCACTGCCCGCCCGAGTTCACCCATCGCAGTCCCCCGACCGGCAACACCGGTGGACCCCGCACTCATCGCCCCGGTCGATCAGCGGGTGCCCGCATGAGCCTGCGCTCGTGGCGCCGCCACATCCCCGGCCGATTCCCACGGGCCGAACTGGTCGCGGTCGGCGTGGCCGTGGCGGTCCTGGCCCAACACGGCACGTCGGCCGGCGCGATTGCGCTCGCCGTGAGTTGCATCGGAATGGCAGCGGCAGCGGCCATTGATGCCACCACGCGTCGGCTCCCGAACGCGATCGTTGGCCTCGTCGCAGCAACTGAGCTGGCGGCCTTCCAGATCGCCACCCAGATGAACCACGAGTGGGCGCACTGGTGGCGGGCCCTCGAAGCAGCGGGCATCGCCGGGGCGTTGATGCTCACGGTGTACGTGCTCACACGCGGCGGCCTGGGCGAGGGCGACGTGAAGTTCGCCCCGGTGGTGTGGCTGCCGCTCGGTTGGCTGGGATGGTCGTCGGCATTTGCCGGATACCTGGTGGCCGCCGTGGTGGCCACGGCCATGGCAGTGGTGATGTCCGTGCGCCGGCGCCGCTGGCGCGGCGTCACCATCCCATTCGGGCCGGCGCTGGCGCTCGGCGCTATCATCACCATCGTGGCCGATCTCCACTGGCCTCCCGGAGGCGTGCGATGAACCCGGCCGCCGACCGTGGTCTGGCGATGATCGAGGCAGCGATTGCTGTCGCGTTGGCGTCGCTGGCATCACTTGCGTTGTTGAGCGTGTCCGTGGCCATGACCTCACAGGCGCGCAGCGCCCGCGACGGCTCGACCGCGCGCTCGGTGGCAGCACAGCTCGCCGAACAGGCCACCGCCCACGGCTGCGGCCTGCAGACCGGTGCCGAGCCGTCGAGTGTGCTCATCGCCGCCGTCACCAGCTGCGCCACCGCCTTGAAGACCTCCGACGCCATCCTGCTCGGCGATGTGTCCATGCCCGTCGTCCGCAACGGCCTGACCTACACCGCAACCATCAGCAATCGCTGGCTACGGTCGGGCGACGGTACCGCTGATGCCGCCACATGCGCCGACCTGGTGGGTTCCGAGCCGGTGGCCATGCAACGCACCGTCACTGTTACCTGGCAGAGCGGGTCGGGTACCACGAACAGCTTCGCCCAGTCACAGGTCGAGGCCCTCCCGGTGGACGCTGCAGCGTTCCAATCGGGCCGGGGCGGCCTGCTGGTCACAGGAATCCCAGCGGGGGCCGCAGTGGACCTGCAGACGCCTCTCGAGCCAACCCTGCGCGTACGCCGCTACGGCGACCGCTCCGGCTGCGCCTGGTTCCCGTACCTGTCGCCCGCCGACTACGCCGTCTCGGCGGCCGGGACGAGCGCCTTCGTCACCACCACGGTGGTTGAAGCCGCCACCACCAGCATCACCTACGTCACCGTGGTGGGACCATGACCCGGCGCGATCGCGGCTCGGTCGCATTGCTCGACCTGGTGGTGGCGGCAATGATCATGGCGCTGCTCACTGCGGCGCTGGCCACGTTGCTGACCTCGGCCTACTCGGCCACCAACTCCATCAGCCGACGGGCCGACATCGCCCAACGGACCGCCGACCTGACCACCCGCATGCGCGAGGCGTTGTCGGGCTCGACGTCTGCGGGCAGCTGCGCTGCGCGCCTCGATCCCATCACCGCCGCCCCGATCTTGCTCGCCAACTGCGAGCGCATCACCCGCGATCCCGCCGTGCTGGTCTCGGCAACCGCCACCAAGGTCTGTGCCCTATCGATGTCCACCGACGGCGCCGCCATGACTGCCACCACGCTGTTGGTCGCACCCAACCTGCAATGCCTGGAGCTGTCGGCCAAGCGCCGGCTGACATCCACGCTGGTGGCCCCCAACACCGCCGACTACACAGGGCGCACATGGACCGCAGCGCCCACCCAGACCGAGCTGTTGCTGGTTGGGGCAACGATCACCCCTGTCGACAACGGCAGCGCACCGGTCACGCCCGCGTTCAGCTACTTCGCCGCCGACGGCACCGAGTTGGTCCCGGCGACCGGCACACCGCTGGCGCTCAGCGACGCCCAACGGGCGCTGGTGCGCGTCGTTCGTTTCAAGGCCACCGTGCAGGCCCTGCGTACCAAGGTGCTCGAGCCGATCGTCATCGACATCGCCCTGGGCGCTGCACGGTTTGCCCAGGAACAACGTTGGCAGGGACGATGATGCGGCACCGCACAACCAGGCACGCCACGACCAGGCACGCCACAACCGGGCACCCGACAACCGGCCGCCCGACCGGCGATCACGGCCCGCGAGATCGCGGCCCCGGAGATCGCGGCCCCGGAGATCGCGGCTCGGGAGATCGCGGCTCGGCCATCCTCGTCGCGCTGTTCGTGGCCATTGCCACCGCAGCGATCGGGCTGATGGCCATCACCGCTGTGGCCCGCAGCCTGAAGACCGAGGCACAGGTGCGTCGCCAGGATCAGATCGATCGCCTCGCAGCCTCAGGCGCGGAAGAAGTCTTCGGGCGACTGGCTGCATCCACCACCGGGCTGGCGGTGGTCACCGGCCATCCCGGTTATGGCACCGGCGCCGCAACCGACGACGGCCCGTGGGTCCGCTTCGGCAACGACGGCCAGATCAACCCCTGCACGGCGGGCAACGCCTCGCAGGCGTGCTTCACGGTCCGCCTGTCGGCCCGACCCGACGCGAGCACCGCCACCACCGCGCTGATCCAGGTGACCGCCCGGCAGTGCCGTGGGCTCGCCCCGGGCACCTCGTCGTGTGTGCGCTCACGCCAGCAGGTCACGACACAGGTCAGGCAGTTCGTTGACCATGTGCTCTGGGTCGACGATCCCAGCACCACCGCCACCCTGGTGACCGGCGACGTCATCGACGGCCCGATGCACGCAAACGCCGGGGCATGGCGCACCTGTGGAAGCCCTGTGGTGGGGCGCACCGTGGCCGATCCCGGCTCCGGCGGCCACGAATACCGTATCGAAGCCCTGACCCCGACCGATCCGGCGGTCAGCCCATACGCCACCCCCACCTGCACCGCCACCACCGCTGCCACCGTGAGCAGCCTCACCGTGCCCACCGCCGACACCATCGCGCTGCCGGCCCCGGCCGCAGCCGACTACGCCGCACTGGCATCGCTGGTGGTCAGTGCCCCCACCACACCTGCCACCATTGTGATCCAGGGCAGCCAACTGGTGATCAACGGGGCAAGCCCAGTCGATCTGCCACTCAACGGCGTGCTCTTCGTCGATGGAGGTGCCGAAGTCAGCATGGCCGTGGGCGCACCCCTGCACGGGCATCTCACCGTTGCTGCCTCCGGCACGATCACGATCTCCAGCGACCTACTGCTGGCCAGCACCACCACCGATCTGTTGGCCGTCGTGTCCACCGGTGGCAACATCGAGATCCCGTTCGTGGAGACATCGCGCACCATCCAGGCGTTGCTGGTGGCCACCGCTGCTGCACCCGCCGGGGTCATCAGCGCCACCGGTGTGAGCGGGTGCAGCGCCCTGTCGTGTGTGGCCGCGCCGTTGACGATCAACGGTGCGATCGTGTGCCGCCAACTGGGTGCCGTGGCCGAGGCGAGCACCGACGGCGACGTGCAGCGCGGCTACAACAAGGACTACCACTTCGACGATCGACTGGCCCACACCCAGCCGCCATATGCGGTCACGCAGGTGCGTGGGCGTTGGGTCCGGCTCTCCGCCGCCGCCACCACCCCGCTCGGTGTTGGAAAATGAACCGGGAAATCCCGCTCAGATGGTGCACTTGGCGCGCAAAGTGCCGACACTTACCCATGTGAGCAACGCACCCTTTCTTCCCACCGGAGCCTCGACCAACCTGCGCGTGCTCGACAGCGGCAGCGCAGCGCGCGAGGTCGCCCTGCTGCTCGGCCTGGCAATCCAGGACCGGCTGCCGGTGCCGGGCGATCCCCCGGTGGTGGTCGTGGTCGCCGACAAGTCAGAGGTCGATGCGCTCGCCGAGGTGGAGGAGCGTTCGTGGATTGGATGCACGGTGGCCTGGCAGTTGCCTGAGGCAGCGTTGGGGCGCCTGTACGAGTTGGGTGTGGCGGTGTTCGTTGGTCTGCCGACGATCGAGCAGATCGTGCATGCCACCGAGTATCCGCTCGACCCGAACGAGGTCAGTGTTGCGAGGGCAGTCGCGTCCCGGTTGGCGACCATCGAGTCGCTGCTCGGCGACGGGTAACCAGGACCAGCAACACACCGATCGCTGCCATCATCACCATCGCGAGCATCCCGGTGGATGCTTCGAAACCGGTGTGAGCCAACGGTCGGGT
>WLMZ01000084.1 GCA_009726095.1 Actinomycetota bacterium | reverse complement strand
GGCCGAACATCGGCGTCTGCCGATCGGCCTCGGTGTTGCCGTCGATCTGGAACACGTTCAACTCGGACCACTCGCCGATCTTGATGATCGACAACCGCGGCCCCGGGCCATCGGGACGCTCGGCGCCATCGCGTACGATCTCTGCCTCGAACACGTCGCGATAGAACGCGTGCAGGCGCTCGGAATCGTTGGTGATGGTGGCAACGTGGTTCAGACCCTTGATCAACATGATTTTCTCGTTCTTTCCCGGGGATGGTGAGGCTACGCGCGGATGGCGTGGGCGGTGATAGCAAGGTCGACGAATCGGCCAGCCATCCCCTTCATCTTGTTGATGCCGTGCGCGTACCGGTCGATCGTGGCCGTGGCTTCCGCCGTGAACGACGACTCGTCTGCAGTCATGCTGACGATGGTGAACTCGCAGGGAGCTGAGGTTCCGGCCGCGATGAGATCGCCACACAGGACCCAGCAGGACCCATCGTCGCGAAGCGCTGTTGAACGGAACCCGATCTCGGGGTGTTGGGTGGCGTTGAGGAATCGAGCCGACTGCACGGCCTTGTCCCGGCCTGAAGTACCCGTGCTGAAACTCGAAGCGAGCGTCACGGCAGTGACCTTCGATGACAACAGCGCATCGGCGATGGTGACCTCGCCGGCCGAGAGGGCGAAGCTACCTGCCACCGTGCCGAGGCCGAAGAAGTGGCGCCCGGTAAAGGCGATCGATGACGAGGTGGGGTCGATGCGGTAAGCCCCGGCGGCCGGCACATCAAAGTGGAAGTGTTCTGTCATGACGACACGAGCCTTTCGGACCTGAGCTCAATTACTTGCCTGAGCAAGTAAATGCTACCATTCGTTTTCTTGCTTAGGCAAGTAATAGCCTGAGACCGTGGCAGCGCCCAAGGTCCATCCACTCAACACAGACGAAGAAGTGGTGTGGCGCGCGTTGACGCACCTCCTGGTGGTGTTGCGTCGGTCGCTCGGTGATGATCTCGAGCGACTGGCCGGGATCGGTGGCACCGACTACGTGGTGCTGATGAGCCTGTCGGAGGCGCCGCGGCGACAACTGCGTATGTCGGATCTTGCCCGTCGCTGCGATCTGTCGGCAAGCCGCATCACGCGTCTGGTCGACGCCCTCAGCCAACAGGGCCTGGTGGTGAAAGAACGCGCCATCGGCGATGCGCGCAGCAATCTGGCCACCCTCACCGATGCCGGGTACCGCCGACTCCGTGAGACCTACCCGGTGCACCTGGCCAACGTGCGCCACCGCGTCTTCGACCACCTCAGCGCCGAGGAGGTTGCCCTGCTCGGGCCGATCCTCGAACGGATCACCTCCGGCCTCGAACCCAAGGGCGAGGCCTGACGGCAACTTCGGGCGCCCGGGCAAGTTCGGGACGAAATGCTCTTCTCCCTCGGTGGCAGTGGTTCGATACTGAAGGCGTGAGGATCACGACTCGGATGATCTGGTCGATGTGGGCGGGCGTGGTGGTACTGGTCGCCGTGACCTACGCCCGAATACCCCCGGCTGAGCTGTACCACGTGAGCCGCAGCGGATTGGCCGGCGGGCTGGGACGAGCGCTGGTGTACCTCGACTTCCCGATGGCGCTGGTGGCAGCGCTGCTCCTGGCGGTGACCTACCACTCCCTGACATGGCGATGGAAGCGCCCGTTGGCCATCATCTCGCTGATCCTGTGCGTCACCGTGGCCATACCGGGCATGGTCGACGAGGACAATCTCGATGCACGCCTCATCAACGTGCTCCCTGCGCTCGGTGTCGGTATCGCGTTGATGCTGACGTGGAGCAGCCCATGGGTCGGGGCCCGGGTGACACGAGCGGGCCTCGCACTGGCGACATGCCTGGCGGTGGTGTCGTTGCCGTGGATCGCCGCCGAGACAGGCTTCTCGCTGCCTCGCGGGTTGTTCATGACAAGCGACCTCGTACACGAACCGGGCGAGATCGGTCTGGTGCCGGCGGTACACCTCGGCGATCATCACGGCCTCGGTTCGGCGCTGTTGATCCTGACCGCGCTGGCGGTGTGGGCGACCCCACGCGGCCTGCCGAGAACCGTGGGGCGGCGGGTCACGCAGGCGTTTGCCGCGTTGTTGTTGGCCTATGGCGTGGTGAACATGGTGCAGGACTTCTGGGGCGAACAGATCGCCGACCGGGGATGGACCGATTGGAGCATCCCCGACGCCTCGGTACCCGAGGCCACACTGATCTGGGGCATCATCCTGATTGCAGCGGCCGCTGTCTACTGGCTGCCGCACGGAGACTCTGCCGGGTGGGGCGCCAGCGGCGTGTCTGATCAGTCGTCGTCCTCAGGCATCTCGCTGACGAAATCGATCAGCCGCTCCACGGCGCCCACCAGTTCGGGGCGCAGCTCGGCATAGGTGGACACACGGTTGCGCAGGCGCGGCCAGAAGGTGGCCAGGTCGGTTCCCAACGCCTCGCACAGGCCCTGCTTCCACGGTTGGCCACGGGGCACATCGGGCCACTCGGTCAGTCCGAGCACCTGTGGACGAACACCCACCCACACATCGACGAAGGGATGCCCGGTGATCAACACGTTGGGGTCACGAACCTCGGCGGCGATGCGCGACTCCTTCGACCCGGCCACCAGGTGATCGACGAGCACACCGAGGCGCCGATTCGCTGCGGGCCGGAACTCGCGCACGGCGCCAGCGAGATCGTCGATGCCGTGCAGTGGCTCGACCACGATGCCGAGTTCGCGCAGGTCGTCGCCCCAGACATGCTCGACCAGTTCGGCATCGTGTTTGCCCTCTACCCAGATGCGCGCAGCGCGCGCCACCCGCGCCCGGGCTGAGCCTGGCGAGGCGACGGAACCGCTGTTGGTGGTGCGGGTGGCACCAGCGCGTACCACTGGCGAGGATGCGGCGCGGATGAGGGTGACCGGCTTGCCGTCGATCAGGAAGCCGCCCTCCTTCCAGCGGAAGTGACGGAACTCGTTCTTGCGGTCGCGCAGGGTGAGCGCCTCGAAGGTGATCTTCACCACGTCGCCGCAGAAGCCACTGGACCGGTCCTCGACGAGCATGCCCATCTGGGCAACGACCTCGCGATATGCGGGGGCCTTCTTACGGTCGGCGAACTCATCGAGGATGTCACGTTCGTAGGTCATGCGCGCCCTCCCACGACCGAGACCCACCACCGGTCGGTGAGCACCTGATCCACGCGGCGTCCATCGCTTCGGCGATACGGGGCGCGGTGGTCGGACGGTGCAATCGGCATGGCAAACGATGATGGCAGGTAGGCACCGCCCCAGACGTGCACCCGCTCGGCGGGGCCGACGAACTCGAACATGCCCGTGGCCAGTTCGATCTGGCAATCCACCTCGCCCGCCTGACGGTACCCGCAACCGGCGGCACCTGGAGCGGTGGGCTCGGGTGCGATCGGCTCGGCGTCTCCCGTTGCGTACCATTCGATGTCGAAGGTGACCGGCGTCGGCGTGCCGTATGCGCGACGCCACGCTTCATCGGGGTCGTCGAGCAACACCCCGTGTGCCTCGTTACCCAGGCTCCACTGCCGGAACGGCACTTCGCACTGATGATCGGCCCACATCTCGGCTGGCTTGATCTCCAGGCCCGAGCGAAGTCCAACACCGTCGAGTTCCTCCACATACAGGTACGGCTCGCCGGCACGCACCAGGCCGGCCCAGTAGTCGAAGCGGTTACCACGCAGCTCGAAGCCCACGAACACTCCGGCGTCACCGGCGGCGCAGGCACCCCACCACCACCACGCCTCGGTGGCGGCATCGGGGTGGCGGGTCTCGTCGAGGTCACTCCACATCGCAACAGGCGGCGTCAGCATCGTTTGGCACTGTATGCGCTGCGCGATACCTTGGCGGGGTGCGCTACCTCAGCTTGGACTGGATCGACGCTGTCGCCGACGAGGCTGCAGCGAACCCCGATGTTGCCGCCGCAGCGGCGGACTGCTCCATCGGCGTCACGCAGGTCGTCACCGATGCGCCAGAGGGCGTGGTCGTGTACTCCCTGCAGGTACTCGATGGTCAGGTGTTGTTCAGCGCCGGCGCCGCGTTTCCCGAGCATGTTCGCTTCGAACAGACCTGGGAGACCGCCGTCGGAGTGGCCACCGGGGTGATGAACGCCCAGGAGGCGTTCATCCAGGGCCGCATCCTGCTGACCGGCGACCAACAGAAGTTGATGGACAATCAGGCTGTGTTCGGCGCGATGAGCGCCGTGTTCGACAGCGTTCGGGCACACACGACGTACGAGTGACTCCATGCCCGAGCTGCCCGAGGTACAGGCCCACGCTGAGCGGCTGACCGAGCAGTTCGGTGGCCGGGTGCTGGTGCGCTTCGAACCGCTCAGGTTCACGGTGTTGAAGACCGCGATGCCCACTCCATCGCTGGCCTACGGCCTGCCGCTGCAGCGCGTCGGCCGGCGCGGCAAGTACCTGTTGTTGTCGTTCGAGCCGATCACCTTCGTGGTGCACCTCATGCAGGGCGGCCGGCTGCTGGTCGATGACAAGCAATCGCCCAAGCCGCGCAACGGGCAGGCCCGCTTCGTGTTCGATGACGGCCCAGCTCTCCTGCTCACCGAGGCCGGCACCGAGCGTCGTGCCGGCGTGTGGTGCGTGCCCACAACCACCGCCCTCGATGACGCTCCGCTGAACCGGCTCGGTCCCGAAGCCCTCCTGTTTGACGCCACGACGCTGGCAGCGGCATTCGCCGAGCACCCCATGCGGCTGCACGGCTTTCTGCGCGATCAGCACCTCATCGCCGGTCTCGGGCGCATGCTGGCCAACGAGGTGTGCCACCGCGCCAGAGTGTCGCCCTTTGCCAACACCGCCAAACTCGGCCCCGACAGCGTGGCTGCCGTTGTCCATGCCATCCGTGCCGCGGTCGACAACGGCCTGGCCCACGAGCGCACCCGCACCGACATGAGCTCGTCGAAGGACCGCCCCGGGCGTGTGCACGGCCGCATCGGCGAGGCGTGCCCCGAGTGTGGGGCCACGATCGCCTCGGTCACGTACAACAACTACACCGTCGCCTACTGCCCCACCTGCCAGACCGGCGGCAAGGTGCTTGCCGACAACACCACC
The DNA here is from genome assembly GCA_009726095.1 of Actinomycetota bacterium. GTDB lineage: Bacteria > Actinomycetota > Acidimicrobiia > Acidimicrobiales > Ilumatobacteraceae > WLMZ01. Next base: position 10,036 of record WLMZ01000084.1, on the reverse strand, counting down.
AGCAAGTTCCTGAAGTAGCGCCAATCCCACGAGGTGGGCGTCGCGTTCCCGAAGTGGGGTCGGGCGCCGCCTACGCTGGGGCCATGCCAGTTCACCTTCGCGCCGAACCCAGTGACTACGCCCCTGCCGTGTTGGTGCCGGGCGATCCAAACCGCGCCAAGCACATCGCCGAGACCTTCTTCGACCCGGGGTTCCGGTGCGTCAACACCGAACGCGGCATGCTCGGCTTCACCGGCACCTTCGAGGGAACACCCATCAGCGTGCAGTCGGTGGGCATGGGCGCCGCCAGCGCCGCCATTTATTACACCGAGCTCATCCAGTTGGGCGCGAAGCGCATCATCCGCGTCGGTACCGCCGGCGGACTCAAGCCGGGCTTGCGTATGGGCGACACCCTGATCGCCATCAGCGCCACCGCCGATGATCCCACCACAGCGCTGCTCACCCATGGCGAGCCACACGCCCCCACTGCAACCTGGGACCTCGTCGAGACCGCCGTTGCCATGGCCCGCCAGCAGCAGGCACGGGTGCACGTGGGGCCCATCGTCAGCAGTGCCCTGTTCTACGACACCCGTCCCGGGATGATGCAGCGCTGGCGCGAACGCGGCCATCTCGGGGTGGAGATGGAGGCATCGATCCTCTACACGCTCGGTGCCATTCACCACATCGAGACCCTGGCCATCATGACCGTCAGCGATCTCATCGAAGACGACGGCACCGCCGAGCGCATCACCGACGACGAACTGAAAGCCGGCGTCAACGCGATGACGAAGGTGGCCTGCCGGGTCGCCATCGCCTGATCGACATCCGCCATGCACGACAACCATCTCATCATCGAACGGCGCCTCGATCGCTTCCTGCGCGATCGCATTCGTCCTGCGCGCTACAGCGCCTCGGCTCCGTTCACCGTGATGGCATATTCGGCGCCCGGCGAGCCGATCTCGTTCGATGAGGCAATGCTCGCAATGGTCGACGGACTGTTCGAACCCTTTGCCATCGGAACCGCCTACGGGCCGCCCTGGAGCACCACGTGGTTCCATTGCGTCGGCACCGTGCCCCGCGAATGGAAGGGCTCCACCGTGGAGGCCCGCATCGATCTGGGGTTCGGACTTGCGCCCGGGTTTCAGGCCGAGGGCCTGGTCTGGGGACCGAACGGTCCGCTGCGTGCGCTGAACCCGCTGAACCATGCCATCCCGTTGATGATCGCTGCGAACGGTGGCGAGGAGTTCGAGTTCCTCGTGGAGGCAGCGGCGAACCCGATGGTGATGACACCGCTGTACCCCACCTCGCCGCTGGGCGATCCCCAGACGCTCACCACCGCACCGCTGTATCACCTGAAGCGGGCCGAGCTGTCGGTGTTCCACCCCGAGGTGGCTGCGCTGGTCTACGACCTCGACGTGCTCGGCGATCTCATCCAGGAACTCCCACTCGATGCCCCCCGGCGGCCGCAGATCACGCGCGCCATCGAGCGATCCCTCGATGCGCTCGACCTGAATGACATCGTCGGCACCGCCGCCAACGCACGCGTGCCGCTGGCCCCTGCGCTCGCCCAACCGGCTGTGCCGAGCGCCCACCGCATCAGCGCCATCGGGCATGCCCACATCGACACAGCGTGGCTGTGGCCGTTGCGGGAAACGGTACGTAAGTGTGCGCGCACATTCAGCAACGTGCTCGACCTGATGACCCGCGAACCCGAGCTGAAGTTCGCGTGCAGCCAGGCCCAGCAGCACGACTGGATGCGCGAGCGCTATCCCAATGTGTTCGAGCAGATGGTCGAGCGCGCCGCCGAGGGCCGTTTCATCCCCGTCGGGGGCATGTGGGTCGAGGCCGACACCAACTTGCCGTCGGGCGAGTCGCTGGCCCGTCAGTTCCTGCACGGCCAACGGTTCTTCCACGAGCACTACGGCATGATCTGCGAGGAGGTGTGGATCCCCGACGTGTTCGGCTACCCCGCCAGCCTGCCGCAGATCTTCGCCCTCGGCGGCGCCAAATGGTTCCTCACCCAGAAGCTCAGCTGGAACAAGCAGAACCGGATGCCGCACCACACCTTCTGGTGGCAGGGCATCGACGGCACACGACTGTTCACCCACTTCCCACCCATCGACACCTACAACGTGTCCATGCAACCCGCACAGCTGGCCCACGCAGAGCGCAACTACGCCGACCATGGTGGCGGCTCCATGTCGATGGCCCAGTTCGGGTTCGGCAACGGTGGCGGCGGCCCCACGCGCGACATGATGGAGCGCTACCGGCGCATGCGCGATCTCGAGGGCCTGCCACGCATGACCATCGAATCGCCCGCCGATTTCTTCGCGGCGGCGCAGGACGATTACCCCGATGCCGCCACGTGGGTGGGCGAGTTGTACTTCGAGATGCATCGCGGCACCTACACCTCGCAGGCCAAGACCAAGGCCGGCAACCGGCGCAGCGAAGTGCTGCTCGGCGATGTCGAACTGTGGTCCAGCCTGGCCGCCGCTCTGGTGGGCGACACAGCTGTCTATCCGCAGACCGAGCTCGACCAGATCTGGCGCCACGTGTTGACCCTGCAGTTCCATGACATCATCCCCGGCTCGTCGATTGCGTGGGTCCACGACGATGCCGAGGCAACGTACGAGCGCATCGAACCGCTGTTGGCCGGAATGCGCACCGACGCCCTCGATGCCCTCGCCAGTTCTGTGGGTGGCGACGTGGTGCTGGCCAACTCCGCACCCGACGCACGGAGCGGGGTCGTGGTCGTGGCCCCCGGTCTGATGCCCGCGTCGGTCCCCACGAGCGGCCAGCTGCTGCACGACGGCACGCTGGCGGTGTGGGCCGATCTGCCGGCCATGGGTCTGGCCGGCCTCACATGGTCAGCGCTGGCCAACGCCCCGCACGGCACCACCGTGAGCGTGCAGGAAGCTGCTGGCACGATTCAGGTCAGCAACGGAATCGTCCGTGTCACCATCGACAGCGACGGCCTGTTCTCGTCGGTATACGACCTGCGCGCCTCGCGCGAGGTGGTACGGGCCGGCATGCGAGCCAACCTGCTCGAGCTGTCTGGCGACCACCCGATCGAGTACGACGCCTGGGACCTCGACGAGTACTACGCCCAGAACACCCGCGAGCTGACCGAGGTCGATGCCATCCGGGTGCTCGATCGTGGGCCGCTGGTCGCGACGGTGGAGATCACGCGCAGCTTCGGAGCCTCACGCATCGTGCAACGCGTGCAGATGCTCGCCGGCTCGGCGCGCATCGACATCGCCAATGACATCTCGTGGTACGAGGACGAAAAGGTGCTGAAGGTGGCGATGCCTGTCGACGTGCACGCCGACACCGCCGCCTGCGACATCCAGTTCGGCCATGTGCACCGGCCCATGCACGCCAGCACCAGTTGGGATGCCGCCAAGTTCGAGGTGTGCGCGCACCGCTGGGTGGATGTCTCCGAGTCGGGGTACGGAGTCGCGTTGCTCAACGACGCCAAGTACGGCCACGACGTGCACCGCGGCGCGCTGCGGCTCACCCTGCTGCGCGCTGCCAACTATCCCGACCCCGGCGCTGATCGCGGCGAGCACCACTTTACGTACTCCCTGCTGCCGCATGACAGTGCGCTCGCCACCAGCGATGTCATCGCACAGGCGGCTCGCCTCAATCAGCCGGTGATTGCCGTAGCGGGCCCGGGCACGCCGCCGGCCGCTCGGCTCAGCGCAGTGACGTCATCGAACCCCGCCGTGGTCGTGACCGCGGTGAAACAGGCCGACGACGCCAGCGGCGACCTGATCGTGCGCTGCTACGAATCCACCGGCGGGCGCGCCAGCGCCACCCTGAGCACTGCGTTCATGGCCAGCGTCGTGAGCGTCTGCGACTTCCTGGAACGCGAGTACCCCGAAGCTGCACAAGCCGCCACGCTGGTCGACCGAGCCGCCGCCGACAACGCGGGAACGCCCGGCGCAGCGATCAACGTGACCCTGCAGCCTTTCCAGATCGTGACCCTGCGCCTGAGCGCGTGACCAGATCTACCCGACCAGATCGGACGGGTTAGATGAGGCCGAGTTCGCGGACCGCGTTGCGCTCGTCGTCGAGCTCGGCCACGCTGGCGTCGATCTTGCCCCGGCTGTACGCATCAATCTCGAGACCCTGGACGATGCTGTAGTTGCCGTCCTTGCACACGCACGGGAACGAGGAGATGAGGCCCGCGGGCACGCCGTACGAACCATCGGATGGAACGGCCATGGAAACCCAATCGCCCTCGTCGGTGCCGAGCGCCCACGAGCGCACATGCCCGATGGCCGCATTCGCTGCCGATGCGGCCGATGACGCGCCGCGTGCCTCGATGATGGCGGCGCCGCGCTTGGCGACGGTGGGGATGAAGGTGCCATCGACCCAGGCGTGGTCGTTGACCAACGAATAGGCGTTCTGGCCGTCGACCTCGGCATGGAACAGATCGGGGTACTGCGTGGTGGAGTGGTTGCCCCAGATCGTCATCTTCTTGACCGAGCTCACCGGCTTGCCGGCACGGTTGGCGAGTTGCGACACGGCACGGTTGTGGTCGAGACGGGTCATCGCCGTGAAGCGGCCATTGTCGAGGTCCGGCGCGTTGTGCATGGCAATGAGCGCGTTGGTGTTGGCCGGGTTACCGACGACCAGGATCTTGACGTCCTTCTTGGCGCTGTCGCTGAGGGCCTTGCCCTGCGGCTTGAAGATGCCACCGTTGGCGCTGAGCAGATCGGCGCGCTCCATGCCGGCCTTGCGGGGCATGGCGCCCACGAGCAGCACCACACCGGCGTCGCCGAAAGCGACATTGGCGTCATCGGTGCACACCATGTCGGCAAGCAGTGGGAAGGCACAATCCTCGAGCTCCATACGCACGCCGTCGAGTGCCTTCAACGCCGGGGTGACCTCGAGCATCTGCAGGATGACCGGCGTGTCGGGGCCGAGCATGGCGCCGGATGCAATGCGGAACAACAGGCTGTAACCGATCTGGCCGGCGGCGCCGGAAACTGCAACACGAACAGGTGATGTCATACCCTGAGCGTAGGCCGCGAGGCCTGTGCGGAGAAAGCCCACCGACTACGGAATCTGTGGGAAGCCCAGCGCGCCCAACACGAGGTTGGTGTAGAACTTGCGCGCTGCGTCGTTCTTCAGGTGGATGCCGTCGCCCGTGATGAACTCGGGATGCGCCCCAGCCTCGGCCTGCCAATCGACCACCACCACGTTGGGGTGATTGCCAGGCAGGGCGCGGATCAGTGCGTTGTTGCCCTCGGTCCAACCGCGCGCCGCTTTGTCGGTGAGCACCACGACAACTTTGGCACTGGCCGTGGCAGCCATCAGTCGTTCGAGGGTGGCGCTGCTCATTGGGCCATTGGTACCGAGATGCACGACCACGTAGTCGCCGAGCAGCTCCTGCGCAACGACCCCCTCGATGATGTCGGCGCCGGTGGTGGCCTGGCGACTGACCGCAGCGTCCACCACGATGCCGGCCGATTGCAGCGTCGGTGCAGCACCGAGCATCACCGAATCACCAATGGCGTAGATGGGGTACTTCACCTTCGGCAGCGTCGTGGTGGTGGCCGGCACGGTCGTGGTCGTGGTCTCGCCGAGCACGGTGCTTTCGGGGATTCCGGCGATGGTGGTGACCACGCCCCCGGGGTTGGTGGCCCCAACGGGCGCTGTGGTGGTCGTGGCGACCATTGCCTTCTTTCCTGCTTCGAAGGCGCACTCGTTGTTGTTCGTGCACTTCACCGGGGCGAGCGCCAGGCTGACCCCCAGCACACCCAACAGCACGCAGCTGCAAGTTGCGCCGAGCATCACCCGCCGCCGCTGCGCGTATCCCATCGCCCGCCGTCGGTGCCACCACGCCGACAGGTGACCCTTGCGGATGGGGGTCTCCACGAAGCGATAGCTCGCCTCGGCGATGATGCCGGTGGCCGCCCAGGCGGCGAGCAATTGCGGCACGCTCAGCTGGATGCCGGCCTCGTTGCGGATGAACTGATAGATCGGCCAGTGGAACAGGTACAGCCCGTATGAACGAGTACCGACCCAGTTGAGCACGGGGTTGCCGAGCACCTTGCCAAGGATCGACCCGGGATGGGTGACGGCGGCGATGATCGCCAGCGTGGCCAGGCCGGTGAGAAAGAAACCACCGCGGAAGATGGGGCCGTACCAACTCGACGTGAACGCGGAGAACAACTCGTACTTCCACGCCAGCAAACCAAAGAGGGCCAACCCGGCGAGGCCGAGCAGATCGAGCTGGCGCGACTTGTGGCGCAAGGGCCCGCGCACGATGGCCAACGGGCGCCACAGCATGGCAAAGCCAGCGCCCAACAGAATGCCGCTCATTCGGCTGATGGTGCCGAGATAGAGGAAGTTGTTCTTCTCGATGGCGCGACCGAGGAACTCGACGGTGCAGGGCGGCCCGAGCTGTTCGCGACCCTGCACCACATCGGCGCACGAGAAGGTGGCGCCGGGATGGAAGAAGATGGCGGTGCCGATGGTGATGGCAATCGAGATACCGAGTAGCCACATGCCCACCCGCGGCAGGCGAGCCCGCCCACGACGAAGGATCACCAACATCACCAACGGCCAGAACAGATAGAACTGCTCCTCGACCGCGAGCGACCACAGGTGCCGTAGCGGAACGAAGTCGAACTCGCCGGTGTAGCTCTGCCCGCTCCAGATCTGATACCAGTTCGTGGAGTAGGTGGCCGCGGCAAGGACATCTCCGCGCAGCTTGCCGAGCGCGTCGCGGAAGAACAGCAGGCAATACAGGCTCACCATGACCAGCGCCACGTAGAGCGCCGGCAGGAGCCGCCGGAACCGTCGCAGCCAGAACTGGCCAAGGTGCACACGGTGCTCACGTTCGTGTTCGGCGATCAGGAGCAGCGTGATGAGGTAGCCGCTGATGACGAAGAAGACCTCGACGCCGAGGAAGCCCGCCGAGAGCCACAAATGGGCGTGGTACACCATCACAGCGAGCACCGCGACCGCGCGCATGCCATCGAGGCCGGGGAGATACGGCACACGACTGATGAGCTGGTTGGATGCGCGTGAAGTGGGCCGGGTGGCGATGTGTTCCATTATTGCTGACGACCCACCGTCCGCGGCGGCAGAGGGTTCGCCGCCATCGAACGGAGCCATGGCTGGCGTCGTTAGTGCATGCTGGACAGGTTGAGATTGGCGTAGATCTCGCGGGTGGCCGTGCTGCGGTTCAGCGTGTAGAAGTGCAGACCGGGTGCTCCGGCCGCCAGCAGGTCCTCACACAACGTGGTGGCCACGTCGACACCGATCTTGCGGATCTCGTGGGGGTCATCGGTGCCGTTGAGCCGTTCGACCAACCACGACGGCAACGCTGTGCCGCTCATCTCGGCCATCCGCACGATCTGACCCTTGTTGGTCACCGGCATGATCCCAGGCAACACCGGCTTGTCGACACCCAGCGCCATCAGCTCGTCGACCAGACGCACGTAATGCGAGGCCTCGAAGAAGAACTGGGTGATGGCAAAATCGGCGTGCCGGAGCTTGTCGGCAAGGCGTCGGCGGTCGGTGGCGCGATCCGGTGACCGCGGGTGGCCCTCGGGGTGCGCTGCGACGCCGACCGAAAAGTACCCGTAGCCGTTCACCTCGGCGACGAGCTCGCTGGCGTAGGTGTAATCACTGGGTCGAATATCGGCTGGGTCGCTGGGCAGGTCGCCACCGAGCGCCATGATGTTGTGCACATCGGCATCGCGGTAGTGATCGAGGATCTCGGTGATCTCCGTGCGGGTGTGGCCCTGGCATGTGAGGTGCGCCATCGGGGTGATGTTGGTCTCGCGCCGCACCCAGGTGACCACGTCTCGCGTGCGCGCCCGCGTGGAACCACCGGCGCCGTAGGTGACCGAGACGAACGCTGGACGTAACGGCTCCAGCTCGGCAATGGTGCGCCCGAGAGTGAGCTGGGCATCATCGGTCCTGGGCGGGAAGAACTCGAACGAGAAGGTACGACCGATCCGGAGCAAGTCACCGATCTTTGCCATTCGGGCAGGCTACCGACCGGGGCGCGCGAGCGATCCTTGCATTTTGTCAAGGGACCGGCTGATGGCAGACGGCCGAACCCACGGGCGATCTGTCAGTGGCGGAAGTGCCGCTCGCCGGTGAACACCATCGCAAGACCGTGTTCGTTGGCGGCAGCGATCACCTCGTCGTCGCGCACGCTCCCACCCGGCTGGACCACCGCGCGTATGCCGGCGGCAGCCGCGGCGTCGAGTCCGTCGCGGAACGGGAAGAAGGCATCGCTGGCGCACACCCCTCCCACGGCACGACCGGCGCTGCGGTCCTGGGCGATGCGAGCCGAATCGAGCCTGTTCTGCTGGCCTGCGCCAATACCGAAGGCTTGGCCATCTCTGGCGAACACGATGGCGTTGCTACTCACCACGGCGCACACCTGCCACGCGAACACGAGGTCGTCCCATTGCCCCGCCGTGGGCGCCGCGTCGGTGACCACCTGCCACGTACTGCGATCGAGGTTCACGGTGTCGGCCTGCTGCACCAGCAACCCGCCATCGACGGTGCGCAGGTCGAGCGACGAGACCGGCCACGACGACGCCGACAGCACCCGCATGTTCTTCTTCGCGGTGAGGATCCGTAACGCCTCGGGCTCGAAGCCTGGCGCCACCACCACCTCGGTGAAGACCGGGGCGAGGGCCTCGGCGAGCGCCACGGTAACGGTGCGGTTGACGGCCACGATGCCACCAAACGCACTGACGGGATCGCAGGCATTCGCGCGCACATAGGCCTCGGCGATGTCGGCGTGCACCGCCACACCGCACGGGTTGGCATGTTTCACGATGACCACGGCGGGCTGTTCGAAACGATTCGCCAGCCGCCACGCTGCCTCGGTGTCGTACACGTTGAGATAGCTGAGTTCCTTGCCACCGTGTTGCGTGGCGGTATCCCACCAACTGTTGGCGCCGATGCGGCGATAGCGCGCACCCTGCTGGTGCGGGTTCTCGCCATAGCGCAGGGGCTGGGCGAGTTCCAGCGACAGATGCAACGTGTGGGGCAGCACCGTTGCGGCAGTATCGGCAGCATTGGCAGCGGGATCGGCGTCCTGGGCGGCCTCCAGTTCGCCGGTCGCGAACCAGTTGGCGATGTCGGCGTCGTAGGCGGCGATGCGGGCGAACGCCGTCGCCGCAAGCGAGCGCCGGGTGCCAGCAGCAAGCGCCCCTGTGCTGCGCAGCTCGGCCAACACATCGTCGTACTGTGCCGGGTCCATCACCACGCCCACATGGGCATGGTTCTTGGCCGCGGCGCGGATCAGCGTGGGGCCCCCGATGTCGATCAGTTCGATGCCGGGCTCGCTGCTGAACGGGTACAGGTTCACCACGGCAAGAGCGAACGGCTCGATGCCGTACTGGGCTAGTTCCGCCACGTGCTCGGGCTGATCGAGGTCGGCCAGCAAACCGCCGTGGATCACCGGGTGCAGCGTGACCACCCGGTGGCCCAGAATCGCTGGATACCCGGTGAGCTCGGCCAGGTCGGTCACGGCGAGCCCCGCTGCCGCCAGCGCTTTCGCGGTGCCGCCGCTGCTGACCAGCCGCCAGCCCAGGTCGGTCAGGCCACGAGCGAACTCGACGATGCCGGCCTTGTCGAACACGGAGAGCAGGGCAGTGGGCACCCACTGACCTTAGGACCCGGGCCCTCTGAGCCAACGGTCGCTCGAACAAGATGTAAACGAGGTGTATGGTCAGGACTAGTTCAATACTCAGTACTCAGGGAGGCAGGGCAATGGATCTCAGCAAAGTCAGTAAAGGCGGAATGGTGTTCATCGGAGGAAGCGTCCTCTTCGTGATCGCATCGTTCCTGAGTTGGTTCTCCATTTCCCTGGGGTTCGGCATCGACGGCAGCGCGAACGGCTTCGATGTCGGCTTCCTGTGGTGCACCCTGTGGTTCATCGCGTTCCTTGCGGGTGCGGTCATTCTGGCCCTGCCTGCATTCGGGGTCGCTGCGCCAAAAATCCCTCCCGTGGCTTTCTTGGCGGTCGGTGCACTCGGTGCGTTCTTCGTGATCCTCAAGCTGCTCATCGGTG